>JBATTL010000805.1:0-14665 GCA_049670525.1 Thiohalocapsa sp.
GATCGACGGAAAGGGTCCGGTCCAGGCATCGTCGACGTCGCCGATCGAAAAGATCGCCCCTGGCGTCATCGCCCGGCAATCGGTCGATGAGCCGATGCAGACCGGTCTTAAGGCCATCGATGCCATGGTACCGATCGGCCGCGGTCAGCGTGAGTTGATCATCGGCGACCGCCAGACCGGCAAGACCGCCGTCGCCATCGACGCGATCATCAATCAAAAGGGCACCGGCGTTAAGTGCATCTACGTCGCTGTCGGCCAAAAGAATTCGTCGGTCGTTGCGGTGCAGAACAAGCTCGAAGAGCATGGCGCGATGGACCACACCATCATCGTGCACGCTGGTGCGTCGGATTCAGCTGCGATGCAGTACATCGCCCCCTACGCCGGCTGCTCGATGGGTGAGTACTTCCGCGACAAGGGCGAGGATGCGTTGATTATCTACGACGATCTGACCAAACAGGCCTGGGCCTATCGTCAGGTGTCATTGCTGCTGCGTCGTCCGCCGGGCCGCGAGGCCTACCCCGGTGACGTGTTTTACCTCCATTCGCGCCTGTTGGAGCGCGCGGCTCGAGTGACGCCGCATTTCGTCGAACAGGCCACAGATGGTGCGGTGACAGGCAAGACCGGTTCGCTGACCGCGTTGCCGATCATCGAAACTCAGGCCGGCGACGTGTCGGCCTTCGTGCCGACCAACGTCATCTCCATTACCGACGGCCAGATCTTTCTGGAGACGGACCTGTTCAACGCCGGTATCCGCCCCGCAATCAACGCGGGGCTGTCGGTTTCGCGTGTCGGCGGTGCCGCCCAGACGAAGATCATCAAGAAACTCGGTGGTGGTATCCGTCTCGCGCTGGCTCAGTTCCGTGAATTGGCCGCCTTCTCGCAGTTTGCGTCCGACCTTGACGAGTCCACGCGTAAACAGCTCTCCCGCGGCGAGCGCGTGATGGAGCTGATGAAGCAGTTCCAGTACTCGCCGCTGAGCGTCGCGCAGATGGCTGTCAGTCTATTTTCCGCTAACGAGGGCTATCTTGACGACGTCGATGTCAAGAAGGTGGTCGACTTCGAGCGGGCCTTGCAGGGCTATATGTCCAGTAGCCAAAGCGAGTTGCTCGACAAGATCGACGCCAAAGGCGACTACAACGAAGAGATCCAGCAGGGGCTTCATGCGGCGATCAAGGATTTCAAGGCAACCAACACCTGGTAGCGAGTGATCCGTCGTCGGTGCAACCGGCGACGGTCTGTCCGAGCGCAGAAGGTCAAGATGTATCGGCCGAGCGCCCGGCTTAATAGATCACTTGCTCTCCAACAGAACAGTGCACAGGGCTTTCGGAGCTGACTAAATGGCAGGCGGCAAAGAGATTCGCACCAAGATCGCGAGCATCAAGAGCACGCAGAAGATCACGGGCGCCATGGAAATGGTCGCCGCTTCCAAGATGCGCAGGGCGCAGGACCGTATGAACGCGTCTCGGCCTTACGCGGAAAAGATGCTGCAGGTCATCCACCATCTGGCCAAGGCCTCGGCGGAGTATCGGCATAGTTTCATGGCGGAACAGCGCGAGATCAAGCGTGTTGGCTACATCGTTGTGTCGTCCGACCGCGGGCTGTGCGGTGGCTTGAACAGCAATCTGTTCCGCAGGCTGGTATTGGACATCAAGCAGAAGCGCGAAGACGGCATCGAGCCTCGATTCGTCACTATCGGCAGCAAGGCGCTGGGATTTTTCAGGCGCTTCGGCGGTCAGGTGGATGCCCAGGTCACACACCTCGGGGACAAGCCTCATATCGAAGACCTGATCGGTACGGTGAAGGTCATGTTGAATGCATTCGAGAGTGCTGAAGTCGACGCGGTCTACATCGCCTACAACGAGTTCATCAACACGATGACGCAGCAGCCGACGATTCGTCAGCTGGTTCCGTTGCAGGGCGAAGAAGAGACCGTCTCTGGACCGATTTGGGATTACATCTACGAGCCCGACGCGCGCGTCGTGCTCGACAATCTTTTGCTGCGCTACATCGAGTCGCTAGTCTATCAAGCCGTGGTCGAGAACGGCGCCTGCGAGCAGGCCGCCAGAATGGTGGCGATGAAGTCCGCTTCCGACAACGCCGGCAGCATCATCGACGAGCTTCAGCTGGTCTACAACAAGGCCCGCCAAGCCGCGATCACGCAAGAGATATCCGAGATCGTCAGTGGCGCCGCCGCAGTTTGATCAATTCGCTGCGCGCGGGGATCTGATTTACATACAGCTCCAGAATCCCAGTCTCAAAGCTTTTTAGTACATCCTTTCGCACAGCCGCAAGGCAGAAGATGAGGAAAGAATTATGAGTTCCGGCAAGGTGGTGGAAATTATCGGCGCCGTCGTGGACGTTCAATTCCCGCGCGGCTCGATTCCCAAGGTATACGATGCCCTGAAAATCGAATCCGCCGGCCTGACTCTGGAGGTGGAACAGCAGCTTGGTGACGGAATCGTCCGCACCATTGCGATGGGCACAACCGACGGCCTCAAGCGCGGTCTCGACGTCGACAACACCGGCGCCCCGATCAACGTCCCGGTCGGAACGGCCACGCTCGGCCGGATTATGGATGTGCTCGGTAACCCGATCGACGAGCTGGGCGACATCGGCCACGAGGAGACCTGGGCGATCCATCGCGGCGCACCCAAGTTCGAGGAGCAGTCGACTTCGACCGACATTCTCGAAACCGGCATCAAGGTCATCGACCTGATCATGCCCATCGCCAAGGGCGGCAAGGTCGGCCTGTTCGGCGGTGCCGGTGTCGGCAAGACCGTCACCTTGATGGAGCTGATCCGCAACATTGCCGCCGAGCACTCCGGTTACTCGGTGTTTGCCGGCGTCGGTGAGCGAACCCGCGAAGGCAACGACTTCTATCACGAGATGAAGGAGTCGAACGTCATCGATAAGGTTGCCTTGGTTTATGGCCAGATGAACGAGCCACCCGGCAACCGTCTGCGCGTGGCCCTGACCGGTCTGACCATGGCCGAGTTCTTCCGCGAGGAAGGCCGCGATGTGCTGCTATTTATCGACAACATTTACCGCTATACGCTGGCCGGCACAGAGGTGTCGGCACTGCTGGGCCGCATGCCCTCGGCGGTGGGCTATCAGCCGACTCTTGCCTCGGAGATGGGCGCACTGCAGGAGCGTATCACTTCGACCCGAACCGGCTCGATCACGTCTTTCCAGGCGGTGTATGTGCCCGCGGACGACCTCACCGACCCCTCGCCGGCCACAACCTTCGCGCATTTGGACGCAACCCTAGTGTTGTCACGTCAGATTGCCGAACTGGGGATCTACCCTGCCGTCGACCCGCTGGACTCCACCAGCAGAATCCTCGATCCCAACGTGGTCGGCCAGGAGCACTACGACACGGCCCGCGCGGTTCAGGGTACGCTCCAGCGCTATAAGGAGCTCAAGGACATCATTGCGATCCTGGGAATGGACGAGCTGTCGGAAGAGGACAAGCTGATCGTCTCCCGCGCGCGCAAGATCCAGCGCTTCCTGTCGCAGCCGTTCTTTGTCGCCGAGGTATTCACCGGTTCTTCCGGCAAGTACGTTTCGTTGAAGGACACGATCGCCGGATTCCAGGCAATCGTCGACGGCGAGCACGATGGGCTGCCCGAGCAGGCCTTCTACATGGTTGGCTCTATCGACGAGGCCGTCGCCAAAGCCGAAAAGATGTGATGCCGGTCATTAGCAACCGCCTCTAGCCACCGGAGTACATTTGCAATGGCAATGACCGTACATGTAGACATCGTCAGTGCCGAGGGTGCCATCCATTCCGGCTTGGCGGAGATGGTCTATGCCCCTGGTGAAATGGGGGAACTTGGTATCGCCCCGCGTCACTCTCCACTGATCACCCGCCTCAAGCCTGGGGACGTCAGGGTTCAGACCGGCAGTGGCGAGATGGAGCACTTTTACGTCTCCGGCGGCATGCTTGAGGTGCAACCAGATGTCGTAACCGTGCTGGCAGATACCGCCATCCGTGCGGAAAATATCGATGAAGCCAAGGCACTGGATGCGAAGCGTCGCGCCGAGGATGCCTTGGCCGGTCAGACAGCGGAGTTCGAGTACGCCAAGGCACAAGCGGAGCTTGCCGAGGCCATCGCCCAGCTGCGTGCGATCGAGAAGCTACGCAAGCTCAAGAGCGGCTGAACCAGCCGCTTGGATGCCGTGCTCGGTTCAGGCATGGTGATCGATGCGAACGCCCCCGCCGATGCGGGGGTTTTCGTTTAGGGCTTGTTCGCGATCACGCGTCCTTGGGTTATCCTCCGGGATTGTGGACTGGCAAACTGCGCTGCACGATCAATTCGATGTCCGACATCATCCGCAGCGGCCAGCAGAACCCGACGCTGCATTTATCCCGACTGCCAGCGTCACCCGCCCAACTCGCCGTCACAGGAGTCTTTCAGCATGAAACTGGGTGTCGTCATCCTGGCGGCGGGCAAGGGCACGCGGATGCGATCGGCGCTGCCGAAGGTTCTGCATCTCCTGGCGGGCCGTCCCCTGCTGCGTCACACGCTCGATGCCGCCGAGGCGTTGGGTGCGGTAGAGATTTGCGTTGTTTTCGGCCACGGTGGCGAGCAGGTGCCAAAGGCACTGGCGGGTGCCAGCTGCACCTGGTTGGAGCAGCGAGAGCGCCTCGGCACGGGTCATGCCGTGCAACAGGCGATGCCGGCGATGCAAGCCATGGATCGCGTCTTGGTGTTGTACGGGGATGTGCCGCTGATCGAGCCGGAGACGCTGAATCGATTGGTTGCCGACAGTGCCGACACCGACCTTGGCGTACTGACCATGACCGTTGCGGATCCCGCCGGCTACGGGCGCATCGTCCGGGACAAGCGCGGTCACGTGCTGCGTATTGTCGAGCAAAAGGACGCCAGCGAGGCGGAACTTGGTATTGCCGAGGTCAATACCGGCATCATCGTCGCCGACCGTGCCCGATTGCGTCAATGGCTCTCGGCCGTGACTAACGACAACGTTCAGGGCGAGTATTACCTCACCGACGTGATAGGCCTCGCCACGAGTGAAGGCGTCGAGGTCGTCACCGCCTCGCCGGAGGGTCCGCAAGAGGTTGCCGGCGTCAATGACCGCATCCAACTTGCCGAACTTGAACGCTACCACCAGCGCCGGCTTGCTGAATCGCTGATGCGGAGTGGCACGACGCTGATGGACCCGGCTCGGCTCGACATCCGCGGTAGCCTCGAATGTGACCGCGATGTCGTCATTGATGTGAATCTGGTCTGCGAGGGCCGCGTTCGTATCGGTGCAAATGCGAAGGTCGGGCCGAATTGCCTGCTCGTGAATTGCGAGATCGGACCTGGAGCGCAAGTGCTCGCGAATAGCATCGTCGAAGGAGCTAAGGTCGGCGCGGGCGCTCGCGTCGGCCCTTTCGCCCGGCTGAGGCCGGAGACCGATGTCGGTGCCGGATGCCACATCGGCAATTTCGTCGAGATCAAAAAATCCATGATCGCCGGCGGAAGCAAGGTGAATCATCTCAGCTATATTGGAGACTGTGACATCGCGACCGGTGTGAATGTCGGCGCCGGTACAATCACCTGCAACTATGATGGCGCGAACAAGCACCGCACCGTGATCAGCGACAACGCCTTCATTGGCTCCAACGCTTCACTCGTGGCGCCGGTGCATATCGGAGCCGGTGCGACCATCGGTGCCGGATCAGTCATCGGACGCGATACCCCGCCTGGAAAACTCTCTCTGACGCGAGCCCCGCAGGTCACCATCGAGCACTGGCAACGACCGGTCAAACAACAAAAGCCGGACCACGAGGACTCGTAGAGATGTGCGGAATCGTTGGCGCGATCGCGCGGAGACCTGTTTCGGCCATTTTGCTTGAGGGCCTGAAACGGCTCGAGTACCGGGGCTACGATTCCGCCGGCCTCGCGGTGGTCGATTCGGAGCATCGGCTTAGACGGGTTCGAACCCTGGGAAAGGTGTCAACGCTCAATGAGGCCATCACAACCGCACCCATCGAAGGCTTTCTCGGTATCGCTCACACCCGCTGGGCGACGCATGGTGAGCCCTCTACCGAGAACGCGCATCCACATTTCTCCGGCGAGCGTTGCGCAATCGTACACAACGGTATTATCGAAAACCATGAGACTTTGCGGCGCGACCAGATTGCCGCCGGCCATCGCTTCACGTCCCAGACCGACACCGAAGTCGTCGTGCACGCCATCCGTGATGAACTCGCCGCCGGCCATCCGCTGACGGAAGCGGTGCGGCGCACCACCGCCCGCCTCGAGGGTGCTTATGCCCTCGGAGTCATCGACAGCCAGGAGCCAAACTGCCTGGTTGCGGCCCGCCAAGGCAGCCCGCTCGTGATCGGCGTTGGCTTCCAGGAATACTTCATCGCGTCAGACGTCTTCGCACTGCTTCCGGTCACAAACCGCTTCATCTTTCTTGAGGAAGGCGACCTCGCCGAGCTGCGCCGCGACGACATGCAGATTTGGAACTCCGCCGGGGATCCCGTCCAGAGGTCGATTCGCGAATCCTCCGTGGCCGCGGACTCCGCCGAGCGCGGGGAGTATCGCCACTTTATGCTCAAGGAGATCTTCGAGCAGCCGCGCGCGGTCGCCGATACCCTAGAAGGTCGCCTCGGCCCCAATAGCGTGCTGCCGGAGGCCTTCGGTGTCGATGCCGAGACCCTGATGTCCAAGGTTCGCGCGGTGACCATTGTCGCCTGCGGCACTAGCTATCATGCCGGGCTCGTGGCCAAGTACTGGATCGAATCCTTGGCCGGTTTGCCATGCCAGGTCGAGGTCGCCAGCGAGTATCGCTATCGCAAGCACGTTGTGCCCGGCGACGCGCTATTCGTCACCATCTCCCAATCCGGCGAGACCGCCGACACGCTGGCTGCGCTGCGCATCGCGAAGGAAGGCGGCTACATGACCACGCTGGCGATCTGCAACGTGCCCGAAAGCTCGCTAGTCCGAGAATCGGACATGGTGCTGTTGACCCATGCCGGTCCCGAAATTGGCGTTGCCTCCACGAAGGCCTTCACCACGCAGCTCGCCGCGCTGCTGTTGCTCACCATTTCCCTGGCCCGCTACCACGGCATGGACGCCGATGCCGAGGGCGCGGCCGTCGCTCTGCTCCGCTCCGTGCCCAGCCAGATGGAAAAGGCTCTGGCGTTGGACGGGCGCATCGCGGACCTGGCGCAAGCCTTTGTCGAGAAAAACCACACGCTGTTTCTCGGCCGCGGCGAACAATACCCGATCGCCATGGAGGGCGCGCTGAAGCTCAAGGAAATCTCCTATATCCACGCCGAGGCCTACCCCGCAGGTGAGCTCAAGCATGGTCCGCTGGCGCTGATCGACGAAGATATGCCGGTCGTCGCCGTCGCTCCGAACAATGCCCTGCTGGAAAAGCTCAAGTCCAACCTAGAAGAAGTCCGCGCCCGGGGCGGCCAGTTGTTCGTCTTCGCCGACGACCAGGTACCGATGCAGGAAGAGCCGGGTATCACCGTCATCCGCTTACCCCAGACCGACGATCTCATCGATCCGCTCATCTTCACGCTGCCCATGCAGCTCCTCGCCTACCATGTCGCGGTTTTGAAGGGTACCGACGTCGATCAACCCCGCAACCTGGCAAAGTCGGTGACCGTGGAATGATCGGCGAGGCCGCCACAAGGCGGTCGCTGTGGCGGCGGATCACAAAGAAAGCCGAGGACGATCGCACGGCCCTGACCACGGGTTTCGCGCTTCGTGCTGCGCTGGCGACGGTGCGCTCTCACCGAGAAGGCGGGTGTTCTTGCGCCTAGTCAACTGATGTTGACAAAGAATCTGTCAAGCTGTCTTGTCGCGCGTTTGGCCTTGTGCCAGGATTTTGGAGCAGCCAGCGGAACCACTGGCGGTGATCTGTGCACAAACGGCCGGTGCATGAAGGCAGTCCGTCGCCGCAGGCTAGGAGACTCGATTTGAATAATCACAAAACCGTTTCCTTTGACAACGAGCCGTTGATCCTGGTGGACGCCGAGGACAACGTGACTGGCTATGAGACCAAGATCAATGCACATGTCGGCCGCGGCATGCTGCACCGCGCTTTCTCGATCTTCTTGTTTACGGATGACGACCGTGTGTTGTTGCAGCAGCGCAGCGGCAGCAAGCCGCTGTGGCCTCTGTATTGGTCCAACAGCTGCTGTAGTCATCCGCGGAAGGGCGAGTCTTATGAGAAGGCTGTGCACCGGCGTCTGCGCGAAGAATTGGCGGTGGACGCGGATCTGGTCTATCTCTACCGATTTGAGTATCAGGCGGAATTCGGCGAGATCGGCGCCGAGCATGAGCTTTGCTCGGTGTACGTGGGCAAGATCCCGGCTCCCGTGCGTATCGATGTCAACCCGAGCGAAATCGCGGCCTGGCAGTGGGTGCCCTGCGGTGACGTTGACCGCATGCTCGTCGAGCAGCCGGAACGAGTCACACCCTGGTTCGCGATGGAATGGCGCCAGCTGCGCGGCGATTTCAGCGATGCCATTGCGGGGTTGCGCTCCCGAAGCATGATCTCCGCTGCCTGACCTGATCAGTTCTCGCAACACCCGCTACGAAAAACCAACGCCGCTCGCCCATGAACCCGGCCAGCGCCCCGACAGGCTTATACAACGCCCAATGTCCGTTAGCACCTTGTCGGACTCCCCGACTCTGCCACGTTTACTGACGTTGCCCTTTGGCATCGTCCCGCCACGGCTCAACAGCGCGGTTCTGGCCCAGATCCTGAATCGAGCCTTCAGGCCGGAGCTCGCGGACGGCGAACTCGATTTTCTCGAAGGTCGCGTGATGTTGATCCATGTCGAGGACGCACGCCTGAGCTATCGCCTGACACTGCGTCAGGGCCGGCTGGAGGCTGCCGGAAAAGGCTATACGTCTGATCTCAGCATTTCCGGGAACGCCTTCGAGTTCCTGCTACTGGCCACGCGCAGAGAAGACCCCGATACGCTGTTCTTCAATCGACGCTTGCGCCTCGGCGGCGATACCGAGCTGGGTCTCTATGCGAAGAATCTACTCGACAGCCTGGAACTCGAAGATCGCTTCGGTCCGTTGCTGGCGGTGATGAACGGTGCGGCCGATCTGATGAAGCGCTTCGGTACCCGGCAAGGCTGAAACACACCGTTCCCACGCATCTAGCGCGCGACGGCTTCCTCGGTTTTGGCCAGGACTGCCAACCAACCAGTTCCCCCTGAGTCCACAGATCCTGGCTTCCGCACCGCCGTTGCGACCGCGGTGGTCGTGAACCTGGGCCCGCCTACCGGGGCGGTCCGCAAGCATCGCCTCACTCGGACGCACGGCTACGCTGACCAAGGATCCGCAGCGATCATCGGGTAGCGGCGCCAATGCGTTGTCTGGAGCACCCGGGAGCGGCGACGCCCTAGCCGCCCCCGGCACGCATCCAGGTGTTGGGCCAGATGAGTCATTAAGTCCTTTGCCTGCTTCTCAGTGTAGCCGTCGAACGCGTAGGCGACCCGTGTCATGGGCAGATCTAGCGAGCCGAGCCGGCGGTCGCCCTCGTAGACCACCACCTTGGCCGGCTGTTGCATCGCTTTCGGGCGCGATGACCCCGTTCCCACTGGGTTATGAAGACGCCCAGTTCGTGCCACCGCCCGTTGCCGACCCAGTCCGAGCCTGAGCCACCACCTCCATGCCGGCACCGCCGTGCCAATAGCCGTCGCAAGGACCAGTCGGCATTAGCCTGGCCAATGCGGTGCTGGCCTGCTCCGTGTCCAGCTCCCCGGCGATGGCGCGATGGAATAGGTCGATGACCTTGTCGGTTTGATTTGCCTGCGGACTGATGCGGAGGATGTCCACGCCGAGGCCGCGCATGCGGTCCAGTTCCGGCAAAAGATTCATGGTCCGGGCGGACTGGGTTTGAATACCGTTTAGGGCGAGGAAGCGGTTGTCGTCCTGGGTCGAGACCACCAGCCCGTCGGGGTCGTCGATACAGGCGTACTGGCAGTCGTCCTTGGGCAGATTTCGGGCGCGCGCGGTAAAGCAGCGTGCCGAGTAGGCCAGGGGCAGACGGCCAAAACCGAGCACCTCGGTCTCGACGGCTTCCGGGCGCAGGCGCTGCATGTCGGCGAGCGTCTCATGGGTCAGTTCCACCGGTAGCACCCAGCGCTTGCAGCCTTGCCTCGCGAGCAGCGCCAGGGTGCGGTCGTTGTAGACGTTGACGCTGTGACCGACCGCGAACGGCCGCCCCTGGAGCAGACGCACTGCACCCATGTCGTTGGCCTCCACCAGCCAGCGCCCGTTCTCGCAGATCGTGCGTAGTCGAATCAGGTCCGATTCGGCCTCCAGCAACGCCAGCGTTGACAACACCACCTCCTTGCCGACCGCCTCTAGGCGCTCTCCGATGGCCAGCCAGTCTTCGAAGCGCACTTGGTTGCGTTTGGCGCAGATGGTCTCGCCCAAATAGACGATGTCCACCGGTGAGTCGGCCACCATGGCGTAGAACTCGTCGACCTTGACCTTGGGCCAGTAATAGCTGATCGGCCCGAGGGACAGGCGCGGCGTCTGTTGGCTGTCGGTTGTTCTCATGATGGTCTTGTCTTCATTGCCAGGGCCGATGATAGGCGCCGAGGGTGGTCTGGGCGCCCTCGGAGACCTTGCCGAGCTCTGCGGTCCACTCCGGGCGCGGGCGGAAGTCCGCCGGCGCGCGCTCGAAGGCGTCCAGCGCCTCGCGCCAAACACGTGTGACCTGGGCCACATAGACGGGGCTGCGCTGGCGCCCTTCGATCTTCAGCGCCTTTACGCCGGCGGCAGCCAGCTCCGGCAATAGCTCCATGGCGTTTAGGCTGATCGGGTCCTCGATGGCGTGATAGGTGTTGTCGCCGACCCTGAAGGTGCCTTTACATAGGGTGGGATAGCCGACGTTCTCACCCCTGGGGTGGCGCTGGATCAAGACGCCGCCAAGGCGTGTATCGAGGCCGTCCGACGTCTCTTTCCACTCCACGTGACTGGCCGGCGAGCAGGCGCCATAGGTGTTTGGTGAGCGGCCGGTGGCGTAGGATGACAGGATGCAGCGTCCCTCCACCATCACGCACAGGCTGCCGAACGCGAACGCCTCGATCTCCACCGGGCTGTGCTCGATGACGTGGCGGATCTGGTTTAGGGACAGTACCCGCGGGAGTACCGCGCGACGCACGCCGAAGTGCTCGCGATAAAACTTCAGCGCCTCGTAATTGGTGGCCGAGCCCTGCACCGACAGATGGAGGTTCAGCTCCGGGTGCTGTTGGGCCGCATACTCCAACACCCCGATGTCGGCCGCGATCAGCGCATCGACACCCAGGCCCGCCGCGCGGTCGACCGCCTGTTGCCAGCGCTCGAAACCGCCGGGCTGCGGGTAAGTATTCAGCGCTATGAATACGCGGACGCCGTTGCGTCGGGCATAGCGGATGCCCTCCGTGAGCTTTTGCGGTGTGAAGTTCAGGCCGGCGAAGTGGCGCGCGTTGGTGTCGTCGCGAAAGCCGGTGTAGACGGCGCTCGCGCCATTGTCCACCGCCGCTTTGAGCGACGGCAGATTGCCGGCGGGACAAACCAGTTCCATCGAGCTCTCCTCTAGGGTTTCGGGTTCGGTCGCTTCGGCGCGTGACAGGCGCCTGTTTGTCCCGATGGCACTTGCCTCCAAGGGCCGGTCCGAAGGGGGGTGATCCCCAGGGTGGCCACATCGACGGGGACGCTTGAAATGGGACTATTCGAACAACCCATTACGCTCCCATAGCGGCCGGTCGATGGCATTGATGAGCGTCAAGTCAACCGGTAAGGGCACCGTTTGGATATTCGGCACCTCCCCGACCCGCAAGCCGCGGTTACAATCGTCGCCCTACCCCTGCCCTATCCCAGTTAGCACCCGTCAGCGATTCCGAGGTGAACGTGCCTATCGACGCTTCAGACAGTTCAGCCCCGATTCACTGGCAGGCCGCGGAGGATGCGGGCTACACGGACATCCTGTACCAGCTTGCGGAGGGCATCGCCAAGATCACTATCAATCGGCCCGAGGTACGCAACGCATTTCGGCCGGAGACCGTGCAGGAGCTCATCGACGCTTTTCACCGCGCGCACATGGACCCCGGCGTCGGCGTGATCGTGCTCACCGGTGCGGGCGATCTGGCGTTCTGCTCCGGCGGCGACCAACGCATCCGCGGCGACGGCGGCTATCGCGACGGTGGAGGCGCCGAGCATCTGAATGTGCTGGAACTGCAGCGTCAGATCCGCATGCTGCCCAAACCTGTGGTTGCCATGGTGGCCGGCTACGCTATCGGTGGCGGCCATGTGTTGCATCTGGTTTGTGATCTGAGCATCGCCGCGGACAACGCCCGCTTCGGCCAGACCGGCCCAAGGGTGGGCAGCTTCGACGCGGGCTTCGGCGCCGGCCTGATGGCGCGCAACATCGGTATCAAGAAGGCCAAGGAGATCTGGTTCCTGTGCCGCCAGTACGATGCCGACGAGGCACTGGCCATGGGCCTTGTCAATACCGTGGTGCCGCTGGCCGAGCTCGAGGCCACGACCGTCGAATGGTGCCGGCAAATGCTGCGCCTGTCACCGACTGCGCTACGCGTGCTGAAGGCCGCGTTCAATGCCGACACCGACGGACTCGCCGGTATCCAGGAACTGGCCGGTAACGCCACTGGTCTGTTCTACACTACGGATGAGGCCCAGGAGGGCCGCGATGCGTTTCTCGAAAAGCGCTCGCCGGATTTTTCGCGCTTCCGGCGGCGTCCTTGATGCGGCGGCCGTTCTCAGCGGCTTGGCTTGACCGATCGACGCAATGAACGACTCGCTATCCGCCGATCCGCTCACCTCGAGTGAGCAGCTTGCTCGCTGGGCGGCGGCATCGCGGCCCCGCACCCTGTTGCTCGCGGTCATGCCGGTGGTTGCCGGCGTGCTACTGGCGGTGGCTGACAGCGGCCAGCTCGCCTTCTTTGCGGCGCTCGCGACCCTGTCGGCCGCGGCTGGGATCCAGATTGGCACCAATCTGCACAACGACGCCGTCGATTATGAACGAGGCACCGACACGCCTGATCGCCTCGGTCCCCCGAGGGCGGCCGCCCAGGGCTGGTTTACTAGCGCACAGGTGAAACGGGCGGCGCATCTCGCATTCCTGACGAGTTTCCTGCTCGGGCTGCTACTCGTGCTGCGCGGCGGCTGGCCCATTCTGCTGCTCGGTCTGACCGCCATCGCCGCGGGCTATGCCTACACCGGCGGACCCAAGCCCATCGCCTATGGTCCCCTCGGCGAGATGTATGTGCTTGGTTTTTTTGGCATTGCCGCGGTTGCGGGCACCTACTACCTCCAGACCCTGAGTCTGTCCGCCGGCGCCATCAGCCTTGGAATCGCCCTCGGCTTGCCGGCGTCGGCGGTGCTGTTGCTGAACAACTATCGCGATTTTGACACCGACCGCGTCGCTGGCCGACGGACCCTGTGCCATGTGCTGGATCGCCCCACCGCCCGTTATGTCTATGCGGCCCTGTTATTGCTGCCGTTGCCGTTGATCATGGCGGGCGGTCTGCCGGGCCCGACCTGGCCAGTGCTGTTGGCATTTCCGATGGCGGTGAAACTGATCGGTAAGCTCTTCGCCGGCACCGACGGCCAGGCACTGAACCCCTTATTGGCGCAGACGGCGCAGTACCAGGCGTTGCTGGTCTTGCTCTACGGGGCAGGGCTCTTCCTGGGATGGCTCATGGGCGCAATGTTTGGCGGCGCGTGAGTCTTCGACTCGGGATCAGACCCTACCGACTGCCGCTGCGCCGTCCCTGGATCAGCGCTCGCGGTGAAGTGCGTGAGAGGGTGGGCTGGCTGGTCATCGCCAGCGCCGGCAGTCTCTCGGGCTTTGGCGATTGCTCGCCGCTGCCGGAGGCGGGGACGGAGACCGGTTCGCAGGCCGAACGAAGGCTTGAGTACTGGGGAAATCTCCCGCTGTCCACTATTGATGACAATGCTATCGCAAGCTTGCTCGATGCCCTCCCGTGTGCCGAACCCGGCCCGACTCCAGCCGCCGATTGCGCCGTCGAAACCGCGCTACTCGATCTCCGGGCGCGGCGGCGGGGTCTGCCCCTGCGGTTATTGCTGGCGGCGGATGCAGCCGATCAAAATTCCGCGGAACAGCGGGCGGCCGATCAGATTCTGGTCAATGCTGCGCTTGGCATCGTCGCAACATTGACCCAAGAGCAGATCGCGACCGCTAGCGCCGAGGGCTACCGCGTGTTCAAGGTCAAGGTCGGAACCGCCGCACCGGCGGACGAACTTGCGCTCATCCAGGCCGCGGCCCTGGCGTTGCCCCAAGGCGGGTCGTTTCGGCTCGACGCCAATGGTGCCTGGGATCGCCACACCGCCGCCTGTTTTATCGCGGGGCTCGACGGGCTACCCATTGACTGTCTGGAAGAACCGTTGCAGGTTCCCGACCACGCGGATCTGGCCGCCCTGCAAGCCGTCGCCCCGTTCGCGATAGCGCTGGACGAAACCCTGCCGCGATGCCTCCGCCGGCGGCCCCGCGCGGACCGACACCCGCAGCACGACCCGCAGCACGACCCGACCTTGGATCTCACTGGGCTGCCGGTGCGCCGCCTCGTGCTCAAACCCGGTGTGCTCGGCGGGTTACGGTCGACCCTGCGTCTGGCGAGACTGGCGCGCGCCGCCGGGCGCGAGGTGGT
>JBATTL010000806.1:0-6990 GCA_049670525.1 Thiohalocapsa sp.
CCATCAAATCCCCCCTGACGGAGTACTAGGGCAGGATGCGGATCGGTGTTCCATTTCTGACCAGGCGCCAAATCTCGTCCATCTCCGGGTTGGTAACGGCGATGCAGCCGTTGGTCCAGTCGCGCCCGTCGTACTCCTTTGCCACCTTGGATGATGTAAGCCAGTTGGGGCGGCCATGGATCATGATCATCCCGCCAGGACTAAAGCCCATTGCGCGGGCGAATGCGCGGTCGCGAGTATTCGGATAGGAGACATGGATGGACTTGTGGAAACTACTGCGTGGGTTACGCCAGTCGAGGATGTAGTCGCCCTCCGGCGTGCGCTCATCTCCCTCCTGCATCTTGTGTCCCCGAGGGCTGTCGCCCAGCGAGATACGGTAGCTTCGATAGATCGCGCCGTCCTTGAGCAGATCCATCTGGCGATCGCCCTTGCGCACCACGACCTTGTCGACGTGGCTCGCGCTGATATCCGGCTTAGACGCGCAGCCACCAAGGAAACCCGCGAATGAGACCAGCGTTGCTACGAGCGTAACTATCAAGAGGCGAGCCCGGAGGCCCGATGCCGCAAATAAAAAGACGTTCAGGGAGCGTTCAAGGCCTGCGGTGGATTGCTGTGTCATCGATGCCGTTGATTGCGCGTCGCCAAAAATGGGCATTAGAGCGCAAGTGTACGCCAAGTCGCGACCGCAGACATCATGATAGACGCGTAGATACTATTGAATTATTCGAAGCTTATGCGTGAGTTTTCATGTCTCGCCGCATGTTCTTCGCACCGGGGACTTCGGCCCACTACTCTCCGGCGATCGCCTAAGAAATCGCGGCCTCACCGGGCGCCGCGTTCTGCAGGAGTCTGGCGACCGCGCGATCGATCATCGGATCGCGACTGAGTACGCGGGCAACGTCCTTGCGTAGTAACTCGGCGATTTGCTCGACGCTCAGGATCTCAGCATTGCGACCCCGTCGGTCTGTGAATAGCAGGATACCGTTGAGCTTGCTCATCCAGCTCGCACGCAATGCGCCGTTGGCGTCGTCACCCTTGCCGAAAAACACCCAGTCGCCGACCTCGATTCGCCTTGCGATCTCATCGAACGGGTCCGCGGTTCGAACGCTCTGTTCAGTTTCGGTGTGGACAGTTTGGTTTTCGCGATCCGTTTGGCCCTTTGATTCGGGCTGCGAAGGGGCCGCCATCGAAACGGCTTGATCAGCGCGGTCGATATCACGCTGGCCGTCGGGCGACGCAGATTCCGACATTTGCACCGTCCTTGTCGATTCAGCGCCTGTCGCGGCTACCGGCTCTGGCTGCGATGCTTGGACAGATGTGTCGGCCCGCCCGTCCTCAGCTCGTTCGGCGTATCGGTTCCTGGCATCGGTGTCGGGTTTCGGCTTGATTGCTTGCATGTGCAGCTTCATCAGCGGTTGCAGGAACAAATCCCATGCGTCGCGCTTACCGATCAAAGCCATGCCTTCGGGCAGCCTACGCAGCAGGACTGGAAGCATGGCCAATAGGCGCTTTCGTGCCTCGGGGGTTGTCTTGGGTTGGACGCTCCAGATCAGGTCATCCAGGATGCCGAGAACCCGCTGCCAGACCTCCGATTTGCCGCCCTGCTTAACATAGACGCGGATCAGCAGCTCGTGCCAAACGCCGTCGACGAACTCCTGCACCACCTCCGGCAGCGTCTGCCCAGCCAGGCGACGCGCGATCTGGTCCTTGACCACGGTTTCAGCCACAGCCTTTCTGTCGCGCTGCTCAAGTCGCCGCACCAGGCTACTGACATGCTCCTGGGCGCGATGGTCGGCGGCTTGGAGGATCGTCTCAAGGGACTGGATCTGGGCGCTGAATACGTCGGTGTCTTTTTCGAAACCCTCGAGCACATTGCTGATCGCTTTGTGGATTGCGTCGAGCAGCTCGGCCTCGTCCTCCTTTCTCCAACCCTTTGCGGCAGTCGCGATGACGTCCATCAGCCGACGGGCCGGATGGCGTTGTTCGGAGAAAAAGCCTTTGTTCATCAGCGCGACCTTCAGTATGGGAACCTGAAGTCGCCCAAGCTCAGCGTGCAGGGCCTCGGGCACGTCCGCATCACTGAAGATGCAGTCAAACAGCCGTGCGATCAGTTCGATGGTGGTTGCATTCTCAGGCTGCAGCCACCGCAGTAGCGGCGAAGCCGCGAGGCGGCGCAGCATGACGCTAGTGGTCGGATCGAACTCGCCGATATCGATTCCGAGATCCGCGGCCGCCTGGCCGCTACCGCGTTGTACCCCCGTCAGCCCTTCGAGCAACTGGCCGAACGCCATCGGCGCCGTGGGGCTCCGATCGGCACCAGGATACGACGCCATTGTCCCGCCGCTTCCCTCCCAACCCGGCAGCGGCGGGAGTCCATCCGGGCGTCGGTCGCCGGCTAAGCCACCCCCATTACCCCCGGCCAACCCATTCGCGAGACGTCCAAAAATGCCCTCAACCCCATGATCCTGCCCGCCCAAGTCTGGAACCCGTTCCAGAACGTCCTCGCATCCCTCGATTTCGATGGGCAGCTCCTTTAGCACGCCCTCTTCGACCAGATACTCGTTCAGGCCCCGGTAGACTCTGGGCAGCTCGTCCGCGGTATAGTGCTCGAAGGTCTCGAGCAGGATCAGTGATAGCTGCTCGCCAGCCAAATCCACTTCGGCAGCCTTGACGAAGGCGGTAAAGACAAGCTTGATCGCAAACGGATTGCTATCGGTGTCCATGCGCCGGATGTTCAGCAACGCGGCCACGCGCCGATCCAACGCCGTAAGTTGCTGCGAACAGTTGTATGTGGCCTTGGCGGACAGCCTGCCGACCGCGAGGTCGCGCTCGAACTCGTTGGAATCAACCAGCGACAGCTCCCCCGCGCCGTCCCAGGCATCCAGGTCGCTGCCGTTCAGCCGGGCGATTACATGGTCACAATCGTTGGCAAAAATGTCGCGAAACCGGCGCAGCAATCCCATGCCGCTATGAGTCAGCAGGTCGTATCCGGCACTATACAATTCCTCGCGTCCCGGCTCGCTGGCTCGGTGCGCGAGCCTGACCAGATCGTACTTGACCTGCTTCAGGCACTGCGCATAGCTGCTTTCTGCGCCCTCACCCAACCGGTCGCGCAGTTCGTTCAATATCTCAAGGGCACGCGCTGGCGAAACACCGAGGCTCGCCTCGAGGACAGCGGTAGATGAGGACCTGTCTGCGGATTCCGACATCAGTCTCGACCTTGGGAATAAACAACGTCGTGCCCTAGGCTCCCTGGGACCCCGGCACGGGAAATCGGACTGGCTCGGTTCGGATTCCAGACTTTCGCCTATCGCCTGAACACCCGGACTGCTGAGGCAAGCCGAGGCAGTCGAATTGCCCATTCCTGATGCTAGCGGATCGTTTTCCCGCCAAGCGTGAAGCCTCTCGCATTTCGGTCCGGTCGAGAACCGCTTAGCACCTCAACGGGCCGTTCGGCGCAAACCTGTTCACGGCCCCGCTGTGATAGCATCCGCGCGCCAGGGTTCAGGGACCAGAAAGATGCTCCGTTTCCTCGTCCGCTTCTCGTTGTTCGTCGTCGCCGTTGCGCTGATCGCGCTGGCAGTCGGTCCGCTACTGATCGACCCGACTCCCGCCTCCGGAGCCACGTCTGCCGAAACATTGGCACATCCCGGCAGTCGATTCGTGGAGCTTCCCTTCCCTGGCACCGGAGGCATCGAACTGCACTACTTGGAATTGGAACAGGTCGGACCAGAGCAGCAAGACCCAAATCAGCTCGACCCGCAACCGCCGGGGCTCCAAACCCCTTCAGCCGAACCGCCGGAGCCGAGCGCCACCGAAACTCAAGCCCCCCGCACCTTCGTACTGCTCCACGGCTTCACCTTCAATGCCTTCACTTGGAACAGAATGCTTGATGTCTTTGCTGTCCACGGACGGGTGCTTGCCTATGACCAGATCCCCTATGGACTGAGCGCCAAGCCAGTACCCGGCACCTGGCACGGTGCCAGTCCCTACTCCAAGGCTGCGGCGCTAGAACATTTGATGGGCTTTTTGGACGGGCTGGGCATTGAGCGGGTAATTCTGGTGGGCAATTCGTCGGGAGGCACGCTTGCTCTGGAGGCCGCCGTCGCCAGCCCGGAGCGCGTAGAGGGGTTGGTCCTGCTTAGCCCCTGGGTTCACGCTAATCGGCCGATCTTTCCCGAATGGCTCACCCAGCTTCCGCAGATGCGCCGCTTGACCTTGCTATTGGCCCGTTACCTGGGTGGGGACAGCCCGCTGCTCGACTATTCGTATGCCGATCCGTCGCAAATCGACGAGCAGCGTCGAGCGCTGACCGGTGTCCACCGCGAAATGGCCAATTGGGACGCCGCCTGGGCCGCGTTGCTGAACCATTCCCTGACGGATCCGGTGGAGATCAGCGCTCATCTCGGCGGGATCACGCAACCGGTGTTAGTGATAACAGGAGCAGCGGACCAGGTCGTGCCCGTCGCGGATTCCGACGCAACCGCGGCCGAGCTGCCCAATGCACAGTTCGCACTGCTGCCGGACTGTGGTCATGTCCCACAGGAGGAATGTCCTCAGCGGGTTGCCGAGGTCATCACGCAATGGTTGGATACCTTGCCGCCCGAAGCACCCTGATCGCTTGGCGGCTTCGGTCCGACAGAGATAGCCTGTTGCGCACAACGCGTCAACCCATTGGCACCGGAGTCGGGGACTTCGGCCTCGGCGGCGACCACTCTGGGCAGGCCCGGAATTCGGCAGTTATGCGCTCTGGGGCGACATCGCGAAAGGCCCGAAATGCCTCACGTTACTTTACACTCGCCTTCATTATCAGAAACTGAGAGACGTCGAATACGGCGCCCTATCTCTGTTCCGCGGGAAATGCCAACCGATCAGCGTTTCCTTGACGCGCCCCGTATTGTCAGTCTCCTTGCACCACGGGCTTTGCCACACTCGCAGAATATATCAGGAACGATGCGATATTCGATCCGATCCAGTAAAGAATGAGAGCCGAGGGTAATGGATAAACGAGAACAACGAGCACGACCGATATGATCGCGAACCGCCTCTGCAGGATTCTGTTGTCGGCGTAACGCACCTTCGCGTCGATCCAGGTGAGAGCGAACATCAGCAGGGGCAGCACATTGACGCTGAATCCGAGAAGATGGAGGCTCCCATCCGGTTTCGACAGGTCGCCGATGAAAAGGAATCGCTGCCCCTCGACCTCCGGCGCCCCCGTGAGCAAGAAGATCGCCGAAACCAGTACCGGTATCAGAATCAGGAAACTCGTACCGAGAAAGATGCTCTGTATGGGATGGTAACCGCAGTCGCTGTAGATCTCCTCGATCGCATTGAAACGCCGCTCACCTTTCAGCCCGCTGTCGATTTCCGCAACTCGCGCGCTTGCCGAGGCCATTTTCCCAGCCACCCGCAACTCGACGCGCCTACCCATGCGCTGTAAAGGCCAGACCAGTAGCGAGAACGTAAAACTAAGGAGGAGAATTGCGACGCCAGTAGACGAGACGAGTCCGATATATACCCGAAGAATCGCGCCCATCAGCCAGATGATGGGCGAAAGGATGGCTTCAAGAATGTCCAAGGTTGTGTCTTATGGTCGTAAGACCAGATGATACAAAACCCTGCGACCGCCTTTTAATTCGGAAGAGGTTTCAACCCGGTACCGCTCCCCGATCAAACGTTCGAACTCAGACCTCGAATAATCATCATAGACTTCCTTTTTGTTCACCAGGAGCTTTTCCACCATCTCATCGTGTCTGTCCACGAACTCGATTACGATCTCGCAATCGAGGGATCGGAGCCAATCCAGAAACAAAACCAGCGGAACATTGGCAGAAATGCGTATATGGTGGATCAATGCGAGGCAGACGACCAGATCCGGCTTACCCCTCTGGTCAAACGCCTTGCGCTCCTGGCCCGCCCATCCCTGCGCCGGCGAAATATTCGACAGATCCATGACAACGGGAAGAATATTCGACGAGTCCTTCGCCTTTTCCGCAAGATAAAGCTGCTCGACGGCATCATGATCTCCATCGATCGAAATCACTATCCGTGAGAACGGCGCGCATGCCCTGGAGAAGGTGCCGGTATTGCTTCCGATGTCCCACACCATGCTCCGCTGTTTCCTTGACGCACAGTCCCGGACGAACTCCACCTTCCTCTCGACTTCCCGGCTCTCGTACGAATGCGTATCAGCATACTTCGACCAGTCCGTATGTCGGATCTTTCCTGGAAGCGACCTAACGAGTCGGGTCAGACTCTGCACCAGTCCGATGACCATCGCGTCCGATTGCTTCCTGGCGGCTCGCGCCTTGGCAGGCGCACTGTCACGTTCGCGCTTCGCGATCGACTCCTCTACCATCGCCGGGAACAGGACGTGCGACGTCACGCCCCTGCGAAACCGTGACAGGCCGCGAAACAGCTTGCGCGCATCCGAAGCGCTGATCCCGTCTATGTTCGATCGCAGAATCCGCGTGTGATCCACGTTCAAATACGACTTCAGGAATAGCGGGGTCAGGAACATCTGGCAGAACTGACGATACCCCAGCCACCTTTCGCCGTCCTGCCGCGGCTCGAAGGACGGGACGTCAATGAACACCCGCCTCGCGCCAATCCACTGAATGTTGAACGGGGTGGCATCTTTCAGGGTCCAGCCGTCCAGCATGCTGTCCTCGATCAGATTCAACTGGAGCAACGCCGCATCCTTCAACATCGAGAATGTCCATTCGTATGGATAGGTGACGAACGGCACGACCTCGTGCTCCATGAACATGGCCCAGGGAACGTCCAGGAAGGAACTCCTGACCAGGTCCGCCGGCGGGCTTGCTTCCTCTGTACCGACCACCCAGGCTTTCTCGAGGAATCGACGAAAGAACGGCTGCTCGATCAGGTCGCGGTATATGTCGGCCGTCCGCTGATCCACACCCCTGACAACGCGATCCCCAATCCGGTATACCTGCCCCGATGGATCCCGAAAAGAGGCCGGCTCTGGGT
>JBATTL010000807.1:0-1619 GCA_049670525.1 Thiohalocapsa sp.
TCAGTCAGCATAGCCGGCAAACCTTTTCTCCCCGGCGTACTGCCCAGCTTCCTGCGTCTCGAGGGGCACCGCGTGCGGTGCCCCTTTTTTTGGGCTAGGATTCGTCGACGAAACCCAAGGTGCGGTCATTCCTCACGTCCATGTCCATCGGGCTCGTCCCCATCCCGAGATTCCCTTATCTAGCAGCGAGGCTCCATGCCTAAAGAAAGCTTCTCCCTCATGATCCACGGCGGTGCCGGTGCGCTGGACAACGTCAAAGACCAGAAGATCGCCGTTCGCTATCTGGAGAGTATGCGCGTGATCATGGAGCACGGCCGAGAGGTCCTAGCCGGCGGCGCCAGCGCTGTGGAGGCCGTGGAGACCTGTGCCTCTCAGCTGGAGGACGACCCCCTGTTCAACGCCGGCTGCGGCTCCGTCCTCAACGAGTACGGACGGGTGGAGATGGACGCCGGCATCATGGACGGGAAGGACCTGGCCGCAGGCGCCGTGGCCGCTGTTTCCAACATCGCCAACCCCATACAGCTGGCCCGCCTGATCATGGACGGCAGCGAGCATGTCATGCTCATCGGCGAGGGTGCCAACCGCTTCGCCGATCACTGCCACCTGCCCCACACACCGGACCACTACTTCCTGACGGACGAGCGCATCGCCCAGTTGGAGCAGGCCCGCTTCAAGCACCGAATCATGCTCGATCACGACGAGTCGGACGAGTACGCAGAAGATCAGAAGTACGGCACGATCGGCGCCGTGGCGCGGGATCTGGCGGGCAACCTGGCCGCTGCCACCTCCACCGGCGGCGTGGTGAACAAGCGGATGGGGCGGGTGGGCGACTCCCCCATCATCGGCGCCGGCGTGTATGCCGACAACGAGACCTGCGCCGTATCCGCCACGGGCTTCGGCGAGGACTTCATGCGCACCGTTATCTCCAAGACGATCGCCGATGCCCTGTATTTCAAGGGCGGCGATGCCCGGTCCGGTACGGACGCTGGCATCGCCTACCTGCAGCGCAAGGTCAACGGCCGAGGCGGCGTCATCGTTATCGACAAGGACGGAAACTGCGCTAGCGGATACACCACCAAGCGGATGATTCACGGTTACATCGAACAGGGCGGCGAGACCCTTTGCCGCTTCTGAATCCGGCTCCCTGGCTACCGCATCCGGACCTTATCCCATGCCGATGCGGATTGTCGTCTTTGTGACAATTGACTGGTTTGCTACAGGCGGATTCCCGACAAAACCACCCAAACGGCATCGTCTACCCCACTGTTCGAGCCCCGCCGCGTCGGCACCTCTCCATCGCCCCTTTGATGAGTCGTTGCAAACCGTTGCCCTGGACTGCAAGTAGCAACGGCTTCTCGCTTGCTCGCCGGCTGGCAGGGAAGCCAGTTCGGGTGTCGGCGCGTCGCCGTATGCGCGCCACCGCCCGGAGCGCACCCTCCTTTATCAACTCGTCGAGGAATACTATCCCGCATTCAAGGCTCAGCTGGCGGCGCAGGGCACGGACTTGCCGGGGGTATATGGAGCAGGAGTTCGAGGACTCCCTCAAATGCGGGCGTCTCAAGCACGGCTTTTTTGCGGGTGCGTCGCGACAGTTGTCATGCCGAGCACCTGGTCGCTTT
>JBATTL010000808.1:0-4514 GCA_049670525.1 Thiohalocapsa sp.
CGCTCGATGAGTCGATCGGCCGCGTCGCTGCGGTAGCGGCCGCGATTGGCGCCGTCCGGGGGCATCGAGTCGCTGTGGAACACGTAGCGGAAGATATCGGGCGTGCGGATGCCGACCCAGGTTAGACCATAGAGTTGGAAGCGGCCCGCCTTGATGTCGCCGAAGAAGGTGCCCCAGTCATAGCTCTGGATATCGAGATCGATACCGACGTCGGCGAGTTGGGCCTGGATCACCGTCGCCAGACGCAGCCGGAACGGGTCACTGGAGGTCTTGTAGCTCAGCCTCAGCCGTTTCCCTTCGCCGTAACCTGCCGTGGCCAGTAGCACTCGCGCCCGCGTTGGATCGTGCGGATGTCCCCGAAGATCAGGCGCTCCGGCCCAGTGCTCAGGCGGGAACATAGCCTCCGCGGCGCGACCGCCCTCCTTGAACAGATAGCGCAGAATTTCGCCACGATCGATGCCCTGAGCCACCGCGCTGCGAATCGTCGCGTTGCCGGTCGCCCTGTCCTCGAGATTGAAGCCCAAGTAAGAGAAGTTGCTGCCAGCGGCACGTTCCACCCTAATCCCGGTGCGTCCGCGCAAAAAGCTCACAAGCTCCGGGGGGAGATCATTCTGTAATAGATCGATCTCACCGCGCAGCAGCTTCATGATCCTTACGTTTGGATCCTTGACGGTCACGAACTCGAAGACCTGCCCGTCGCCGCGACGCACCAGCTTGACCCGGCCCGGCTCGGGCCAGTGCTCAAAGCGGAATGGCCCGCTGCCAACCGGCTCACGTTGGAAGCCGTGACCCAACCGGATCAATCGAGCCGGCAGGATCCCGATACCGAGATAGCTGGGGAACAGCGGGTCAGGCTCACGCAAATGAAACACCAGCCGCTGGTCGTCATTCGTGTCAATGCGTTCGATGATGGACAGCAGCGCGCGATGCGGGGAGGCGGTGTCGGGATCGAGGATAGAGTGATAGGTCGCCGCAACGTCGGCGCTGGTCAGCGGTGAGCCGTCGCTGAACCGGTGCCGATCGTCGCGGAGCCGAAAACGGTACCGGGTTGGTCCGAGTTGCTCCCAGTGGGCGATACCGGCCACCGGTCGACTGGCGGCGTCGAAGTCGATCAATGCCGCGAACAGCAGGCGGTTAAGGCGTTCGGAGCTGGCGTCGGTGGCGAGCCGCGGGTCCAGGTTGCGCGGGGGGTTGGCGAGGCCGAAGCGGATGGCATCCGCGCCGGGCAGCCCTTGGTCGACACCACAAGCCGAGAGCCAGGGCGCGCTGAGCAGCGCTGCGGTGAAGCGGCGTCGATTCATTGTCGACCCGCGCCCGCTACCAGCTTGTATAGGGATTGGTCGCCAGATTCACGTTGTAATAGCGCAGGTCCTCGGAGACCTCTTGTCCAGCCCATGCCGGCATCTCAAAGGCTTCGTCTTCGCTGGACAGTTCCACCTCGGCCATCACCAGACCGGCATTCGCGCCACGGAATAGATCCAGCTCCCATAGATGATCACCGCAACGCACGTGGTAGCGGGTCTTGTCGATGGCTGACGATACGGACAGGTCCCGCAACATGGACTCGGCGTCGGCCAGCGGGATCTCGTATTCATACTCCGAGCGGCTGATCCCCTGCATCCGGCCCTTGATGGTCAGGAAGGCCGCTTCGCCTTTGACGCGCACCCTGACCGTCGCGTTCGGGCCATTGGACAGGTAGCCCTGCAGCACACGCACGTGGGACTCAACGGCGTCGCGCCAGCTGTCATTGATGACGAGGAATTTGCGTTCAATCTCGGTTGCCATGTCAATCGACCTCGGTTGCCGTTTACATCGACCTTGGTTGCCCTATCGACGATGTCCGCGCGGTCCGTGTCAACGCTCGAACAGCGCCATGGATTCCAGATGTGCGGTGTGTGGGAACATATCCATCGCGCCGGCGGCCACCAAGCGATAACCCAGACCGTTGACCAGACGATCCGCATCACGCGCCAGCGTCGACGGGTAGCAGGACACATAGACCAGTCGGCGCGCACCACTCTCGGATAGCAGGTCCAGCACCTCCAGTGCGCCACTGCGAGGCGGGTCGATCAGGGCCTTCTGGTAGCGCTCCCGCCGCCAGGGTGCGGCTTCGATGTCGCCATACAGATCGGCGCTATAGAAGGTCGCATTGCCGATGGCATTGGCCTTGGCATTGAGACGCGCGCGCTGCACCAGGCCCTCATCGGCCTCGACACCCACCACCGAGCCCGCCCGCCGCGCTATGGGCAGTGTGAAGTTTCCGAGGCCGCAAAACAGATCCAGCACCTGCTCGTCCGGCTGCAGGTCCAGCAGCTCCAGCGCGCGATCCACCATGCGGCGATTCAGCTCAAGATTCACCTGGGTGAAGTCCAGCGGTTCGAAATCGATATGTACCTGATGGTGCGGAAGACTGTAGCGCAGTTCGACTCCCTGGCCCGGAAGCGGGCGCACCGTCTCGACGCCGCCTTCCTGAAGATAGATATGACAGCCGGTCTCGGCCGCGAAGGCGTGCAACAGGGCCAGATCCGGGTCCGACGGCGGGTCCAGCACACGAAACGCGAGCACCAGGGGTCCGTCGCCCATGGACACTTCGATCTGCGGCACGCGCTCGCGGATGCTCAACCCCTCGATCAGTCGGCCCAGCGCGGGCAACCGTTCGCCGACGCTCGGATGCAGCACGTCGCAGCGTTCCATATCGGTGACGAACGCCGATCCGCGCTCGCGGAACCCGACCAGTACGCGACCTTTCTTGGCCACCCAGCGCACGCCGAGCCGCGCCTTCCGTCGGTAGCCCCAACGCTCCGCGGCCAGGGGTTCCAGCCAGCGCACCGGTTCCACCTTGCCGATGCGCCGGAGCACATCCGCAAGAATCTCCTGCTTGGCCGCGATCTGCGCGGCGGAATCCATATGCTGTAACGAACAGCCACCGCAGACGCCGAAGCTCGGGCAGCGCGGTGTGACACGCTCCGGCGCCGATTCCAGCACCTCGGTCACCGCACCCTCGTCAAAGCGTCGCTGCACGCGAGTGTAGCGGAACCGCACCCGCTCCCCAGGCAGCGCGCCGTGAACAAAGACAGCCTTACCGTCGACATGGGTCAGACCGCGGCCATCGTGGGTCAGGGATTCGATCCGCGCCTCAACCGGGTCTGGCGGCAGTTGCTTCCGCTTCTTGCCCATTCGCGTCAGCCCGGATAGACGCCGGTGGACAGATAACGGTCACCGCGATCGCAGATGATCGCGACGATCACTGCATCGGAGACCTCAGCGCTCAGCTTCAGTGCAGCGGCCAACGAACCGCCGGAGGAAACGCCGGCGAAGATGCCCTCGCGTGCGGCCAGGGCCCGCATGGTCTCCTCGGCCTCTGCCTGAGACACGTCGATGATGCGGTCCACCCGAGAGGCGTCGTAGATCTTGGGCAAATAGGCCTCGGGCCAGCGACGAATACCCGGGATGCTGGAGCCCTCTTCCGGCTGCACGCCGACGATCTGGACCACCGCGTTCTGCTGCTTCAGATAACGGCTGACACCCATGATCGTTCCGGTGGTGCCCATGGCGCTGACAAAGTGCGTAACGCTGCCCTCGGTGTCGCGCCAGATCTCAGGGCCGGTGGTCTCGAAATGCGCCTGGGGATTGTCCTGGTTCGAGAACTGATCCAGCCGGATACCAACCCCCTCGGCCTCTAAAGCACTCGCCATATCGATGGCCGCCTCCATGCTGCCTTCACGAGGCGTCAGTCGCAGCTCGGCGCCATAGGCGGCCATCGCCTGACGCCGCTCCACGCTCATGTTCTCAGGCATGATCAGCAGCATACGATAGCCCTTGATGGCGGCGGCCATCGCCAACGCGATGCCGGTGTTGCCGCTGGTGGCCTCGATCAAGGTATCGCCCGGACTAATCGCACCACGCTCCTCGGCGAGCCGGATCATGCTCAGCGCCGCGCGGTCCTTGACCGATCCCGCCGGGTTATTGCCCTCGAGCTTGGCCAGGATAGTATTGCCCGTGTCGCCGGACAGTCGCTGCAAACGAACCAGGGGCGTATTGCCGACGAATTGCTCGATGGTCGGGAAGTGCATGATGTTTGGATGGGCCTATCAGGTGCAGATGGAGCCGATGCCGGGATTGTGCACGAGTGGCGCACGGCGAGAAAGGAAGCCGCGCAGCGCGGCGCCTCGTCAGCCGACGCGGTGCAACAGGAGCATCGCCCCGGCCACGAACAACATCGGCGGTAACATAGCCGCCAGTGCAGGGTCGAACCCATACAGCAGGGCCAAATACGAGAAACTGCGGCTGACCAGATAAAAGGCTATGCCGATGACGATGCCGAAGAACACCTTGACGCCGAGGCCGCTGCTGCGGGCGGAACCGAGCAGCACCGGGATCGACACGAAGATCATTGCCAGAACCAGAAACGGGTGTACAACCTTGCCCCAGAAGGCCACCTGGTAACGACCGGCGTCTTGACCGCTCTGGTCCATGAAGCGGATGTACCGGAACAGCCCCCAAATCGGCAAGAC
>JBATTL010000809.1:0-2701 GCA_049670525.1 Thiohalocapsa sp.
AAATGAGTGCAAGCGAAATCCTGCAGTATCTGGGCGTGCCCGACTGGAAGGTGCCGCTGATGGCGGCAGACATGCGCCGACGCATGATGCGGGATCTCGGACGCATTGGGCTGTTCGTCGGTGTCGAGCCGATGCTGAAGCGGCTTGCGGACGCTGGCTTGCGACTCGGGATCGCCAGTTCCAATGCCGCTGCCAACATCCAGCAAGTGCTGGGCTCGGAACTCTGGCAAGAGATCCACGACGCCGAATGCGGAGCGGCCATCTTTGCCAAGCACGTCCGGCTCACACGGCTTCTGCGCCGCGCCCGTGTCGCGCCGGGGCACGCCATCTATATCGGCGACGAGATTCGCGACATCGAGGCGGCTCGCCGCGCGGGGATTGCCGTCGGTGCCGTGACCTGGGGCTACAATCAGGCCGGGGTGCTGCGACGGCACGAGCCTGACCTCCTCTTCGAGCAGGTGCACGAGATAGCCGACCGCCTGCTCGGCAAGCGCTGATTCATTGGCGCTTGCGGCGGCCGCGTCGGCGGGCAATCCCTGGGCACGGCGTCTGCGCCGGAGACGGCTCGGGTCACCGATTCGAGTCTTACTCCTGTTCACTCTGCCGGAATCAGAGAAACCAGACATAGTGAAACAGGGTCCGGAGACAAATCGCGACAAGGCCCCCGAGCAGGGCGGGGCGCAGCACCGATGCAACGCGCGGGCCGGCGGAGATCAGGATCGCGATGCCTGCGACGTCCAGCGGATGAATCAGAAACCCTGCCATGCGGTTCAGATCGGTGGCGCTGATCAGGCCCTCGTTCATGAACTCCGCCGTCACTCCCATCATGGCTGTTCCGCCTGCGATGTACTTGGTCAGGATGGGCAGGACCATCGCTGCAGGTAGATCCAGCCAGTGAAACAGGGGATCGAGCAGGCCTTCGAGGGCCTCCATGACCCCCAGATCGCGCAGGCCGTTGACCAGCAAAAGGGCCAGGATCAGCATCGGTATGGAGCCGACGGCGATGCTGAATGCCTCGCCGCCGGCGTGATTGATGACATTCAGCACCCCTTTGGCGTCATCGGCGGAACGATGCGTGGGGCGCTCCTCCGGCCCCTGGTCGCGGTCCTCCAGGGTGCGGCCGAACAGGTGGTAGGTCGCCGTGGCACCGATGATCCCCGCCAGCGCCGAGACCAGCAGTGTCAGCAGACCGTCCAGGCCCATTGCGGACATCGGGAAGGTCACGTTGGCCTGGGCGCAGCCGAAGACCAAGGCAAGCACTGCCGCAATGTGCCTGCGCGACGCGCCGCCGCGGTCCATCATGGTTAGGGTTGCCATCGATGCTGCAAAGCTCACGAGCAGAACCTGCAGCAGCGCGAAAACCCCCAGGCCGGGTATGCCCAGCGGCAATAGCAGCGGCGCGACCCATCGCACGATCCGCTCCAGTAGGCCCTTGGCTTCGAGCAGGCGCATCAGCGTCAGCATGACCACCATCACGGGCAGGAGTACGAAGAGCGCGAGCTCGACGCCGGCGCGCCCGGAACGCAGGATGAGGTCCGCGAGTTCGGTCACAACGGGCTGAGATCAATCATTCGGATTCAAGGCCCGCGTGGCGGCATCGAACGTTGGATTGCCTGTTCGATAGGACGTCCTGATACCCGACCTACCGCCGCGCGCCGCTGTGAGTGCCGACGGACTCGGGGATGTGACCAGCCAATAGGTGCCGGGGACCGAGCGGTTTGGCTTGTGAGGATTGACGATGAGCACGGTGACCGAGCCAGAGGCCGTGGCCGATGTGCTGCATGGGCTCGTGGACCGCGGGCTGCTGCGCGAGCACGACTGCACTGCCGCGGCCTGGCAATTGCTGAACATGTGCTCCGGGAGCTTCCACCTGCGGTTGTTGCTGAACCTGATCGAAAGCGTGCCGGAGCACGAACTCGATACGCACCTGCGCGGGGCGGTGGAGGACTTCGTGAGGTTGCATGGTGCCGGTGGCTAGTGCCGATGCCTGCAGGCCGCTCAAGTGCTGCGCTCCGCGAATCGACAACCGAGCGAGCGTCCAGTCAAGCAACGAAGGGATCCCGCATCTCTAGGGCAAATGGAGCCGCAGGTTACCTAGGATGATACCGGTAACGCCGGGAGCCTTCCTTCCCAGAGTTCCGGCGGATAGTCCTGGTAGATGCCTTTCAGCCCCTCGTGGTACTGACGACTGGCCCAGGCGACCCGGATCATCTCCCTAGGCGTGGCCAAGTGCCGGTTCACTCGCATCGGAACCTTCTCCAACGCCACATGGGCCTGCTCGGCGAAACTCCGGACGAACTCTTTGAGCGGCAGTGCGGTCGGCGTCAGCGGGTGCATGCAGTCGTGCAGGTCGTGGGGGTTATCTACCCAGATGCGCGGCTGCATGGCCTGGTAGTCTGGTGTGCCCGGAGACGGTGTGCAGACGGTGAAGCTTGCATTGCAGCGGCGGCAGGCCGCGGACATAGTCGCCGAGCCTCGCGAAGTCCGTGGCGTCGTACTCCGGCTGTACCATAAAGGCAGCGTGCACGGCGACGTCCATGCCGCGCAGCCGCTCCAGGGCGCGCTCGTTGGCGGCGACCGTGCCGCCTTTGGCGGCGCGCTTGAGCTCAGTGTCGGTGGGGAACTCGAACCCGAGGAAGGCCGCGTCCAGGCCGATCTGGCGCCAGCGTCGCAGCAGCTCCGGGGAGCGATTCACGGTGGT
>JBATTL010000810.1:0-3047 GCA_049670525.1 Thiohalocapsa sp.
GACCTGTTCGATGAGGACATCGGCGAAGTGGTGCAGGACGGCAAACGGCTGATCACGCGGCGCAACCCCTCCATGCAGCGGCGCCAGCGGGCACGCCGGGCCGATAAGCTCCAGCAACTCGAGCGACGCATTGCCGAGCGCAATGCCTTTGTCAGCCAATCCACGCGTGCCGATCCGGCGGCGGGACTGCGCCAACTGGAGCAATGGTCCAAGCGCCATAAGCTCCATGGCTTTGTGGCCTTATCACTGGAACAGGACCAGATCCGCTGCACGATCGATCAAGATCAATTGGAAGCGTGAGGGCGGTTGGCATGAGATTGCACACGGTCTCTCTCCAACGCAGACCACTATGGAGGACCTTGAAGAATTGCCTGTATGGCGATCTTTCAAGGTCCCCATCAATCAGCGTTTCCCTAGCCACCCTTGTCTGTGCATCTTGCATGCGCATTCGGATGCTCACGCTCGGCCTCACCCTCGAGAACATCGCCGAATGCCCCGTTCTTTCCATCTGGCCTGGAGCATCGCGGCGAGCAGTCGCATATTGGCGACTACGCCGAGCCTTGCAAGCGGCTCGCGCCAGTCAGGCCCCAGGTCTCGTGATTCCGAGGCGCTTGAGCCGAGATTCTAGAGTCGTCGGCTTGAGGCCGAGCCGCTCGGCGGCGCCATTCGGCCCACTGATGCGCCAGTGCGTTGCCTTCAGGACGCGCAGGATGTGATCACGCTCGACATCACGGAGCGCCGTCGAGTCGGTCTTCGGGGCACCTGGCGCTGTTTCCAGCGGCTCGTCCATCACCAGCTCGACACCGGGGCTCATGATCACGGCGCGCTCGATCAGGTGCTGAAGCTCGCGCACGTTGCCCGGCCAGTCGAGGCGCACCAGGCGCGCCTCGACTGGCTTGGGGATCACGCTGATCCGCCGGCCGTATTTGGCGCTGTAATGCTGCACGAAGTGCGCCGCGAGCGCGGGGATGTCCTCGCGCCGCTCGCGCAAGGCCGGCAGCGCGATCGGGAAGACATTGAGACGATAGAAGAGGTCGGACCGGAACTCGTCGTCCGCCACGCGCTGCTGCAGGTTGCGATTGGTCGCGGCGATGATGCGCACGTCCACCTTGATGCTGCGTGGATTGCCGACGCGCTCGATCTCGCGCTCCTGCAGGACCCGCAGCAGCTTGGCCTGCAGATCGATCGGCAGCTCGCCGAGCTCGTCCAGGAACAGTGTGCCGCCGTTGGCCAGCTCGAAGCGTCCGATCTTGCGTGCCAGGGCGCCGGTGAAGGCGCCTTTCTCGTGGCCGAAGAGCTCGCTCTCCACCAGCCCGGCCGGGATCGCGGCACAGTTGAGCGTGACCAGTGCCTCGTCGCTGCGCGCGCTCATGGCATGGACGGCCCGCGCGATCACTTCTTTGCCGGTGCCGGTCTCGCCGGTAATGAGCACGGTGGCGTCGGTGGTCGCGACCTGGCGCAGCCGGTCCATGACCGCGCGCAGTCCACCCTCAGCCCCGATGAGATCCGTGGGCCCTTGAACGCTGTCGAGCTGCTCCTGCAGGTAGCGTGTCAGCCCCTGCAAACGGCGCTGCTCCGCCTCGGCGCGACTGCGCTCTTGAACGTCGCGCAGGATCAGCGTGTGTAGCCGCTCGGTCTCGACCCAGCACCGCGACAAGCTGGCCTCGATCGGAAACTCCTCCCCGTCGGCACGCTTGGCCGTCAAACCTTGTGGCAGCCAGAGCGGGGCCGCGTCATCTCCCCCTTGCGCCCGATAGTCCTCGAGCAGGCGACGCAGCGAATCGGTCAGAAATGACTCGAGCGGCTGTCCGATCGCGTTCGCAGTAGAGCATTTGAGGACGCGCTCAGCGGCGCGATTGAAGAGGCGAACCCGGCCGGCCTCATCCCAGGTGAGGATGGCATCCATCGTCGATTCCAGCACGTTTGCGAGCCGCGCTTCGCTCTCGCCGAGCCGACGCCGAAGCGTCTCCAGCGCGAGGTGGGTCCGGACGCGCGCCAGGACCTCGTCGTGCTGGAAGGGCTTGGTGATGTAGTCGACGGCGCCCAGCTCCAGGCCCCTGACCTTGTCTTGGGTATCGGTCAGGGCGCTCATGAAGAGCACCGGGATGTCGCGTGTCGCCGCCCGCTCCTTGAGGGCGCTGCAGACCGCGAAGCCGTCCATGTCGGGCAGCAGGATGTCGAGCAGGATGAGGTCCGGGCGGACGTATTCGGCCTGTTGCAGGGCGCTTGAGCCGTCTTCCGCAACCAACAGCCGATAGCCCTGAGCGGTCAGCAGTTCGAGCAGGACGCCGAGGTTGTCTGGATTGTCGTCGACGGCAAGGATCTTTGGGGTGGGATTGGTGGTGTCGTTCATGGCTTGTGGGGAAGGCTCTCCAGTCGCTCTCGAAGACGACGCATTTGAAATCGCTCGAGCAAGGGAGCGAGCTCGTCGGTGAGCGGCGCATAAGCGCCGTCGCCTTCCGCGAGCGTCGCAAGCCGCTCGCGCAGACCCTGTACATCGCCTCGTCGGGCGAGCTCCACAAGCTGCTGCCAGATGTCGCGCGGCAAGACCGGCATGGGCGCATCTGCGATCGTCTCCGTCTCGGTGACAGCCGGCGCACGGGATGGCGCTGGCGGGATTGCCGTGAGCCCGAGATGGCGCTGTAGCAGCATCAGCAGTCGTTCGAGCTGCACCGGCTTCGGGAGGAAGGCGTCGGCCCCGGCATCGAGGCATTGCTCCTCGTTCTCTCCGAAGACGCTGGCCGACACGGCGATGATGGTGGTGTCACGCAAGGATGCCTCGGCGCGCACACGACGAATGACGCCCTCTCCGTCCAGGACGGGCATCTTCAGGTCGACCAGCATGAGATCGGGCCGCCAATCGAGCGCCTCGCGGACGCAGACGCCGCCATCGACGGCCTCGCGGACCTCGAAACCATTCGGTTCGAGCATTTCCCGCAGCAAGTTGCGGTTGTCCTCGCGATCGTCGGCGACCAAGGCGCGCCGACCGGTCCCGTCAACGGCTTGCGGCGCCGACTGGGCATGCTCGCCCGCGCCGAGTTCGGGCC
>JBATTL010000811.1:0-5730 GCA_049670525.1 Thiohalocapsa sp.
CCTTGCGCCTGCTCGCTCAAGCCCATGTCCTCAGGGACGAGACCGCCTTGGCGCAGGACGCGTTGGAGAAGGCCATCGAGACGGCGCCGAAGGCATCGGCCTCCTATCTGCAGCTTGCGGCCTTGCGCTCCAAGGCCGGTGATGCGGATGGTGCCTCGCAGGTGCTGGAGCGATTGCTGGCCACAGTTCCGGAGGATGCCACCGCGCAAACCGCGCTGGCCCGCCTGCAGCTCGGACAGCAGGATATCGGCGCACTCGAGAAAACGGCGGAGCAGGTCCTGCGCTCGCGGCCGGAGCATCCGCTGGGGTATTACTTGAACGGTGTCGTCCTGCAGCGTAAAGGGGATCTGCAGGAGAGCATCGAGCAGTTCGAGACCGCCCTTGCAAAGAACCCGAAGGCGGTCGAGCCGCTGGTCGCTCTCGCCCGGAGCTTCCTGGCCCTGGACCAGCCTGAGGAGGCGCAGGCGCGCCTCGAAGAGCTGCTCGCCGACAGTCCGAACAACGTCGTCGCGATGAACCTGCTCGCCGAAGTCTACGGGAGGATGGGCAAGCAGGAGGACGCACGCAGGCAATACGCAAGTGCGATTGAGCGTGCCCCTGGATCTCCGATGGCCTACCAACGCCTCGCTCAGCTCCAGGCCGCCGACGGTGAGCAGGACAAGGCAATCGCTACCCTGGAATCGGGCTTGGATCCGACCCAGCGCAATGGGACTCTGCTGCTCACGCTTGGCATGGTCAAGCAGCAGGCGGGGGAGGACCAAGGGGCGATCAAGGCCTATGAGGAAGTCGTCGAACGCTTCCCCACGGCCGACGTCGCGGCCAACAATCTGACGATGCTGCTGGTCGGCCGCGGGGCTGACAACGCGGATGACCTCGCCCGCGCGCGCGCGCTGGCGGAGCGCCTTGCGGAGTCGAATCAGGCCGCGTTCCTCGACACGGCGGGCTGGGTGCAATACTTGAGCGGAAACTACGAGAGCGCGGTCAGTCTGTTGGAGAAGGCGCGCGGCCTCGCCGACCCCACGCCGCAACGCCAATACCATCTGGGCATGACGTATCTCAAGGTGGGCCGAACGGACGAGGGCAGGCGACTGCTGGCCAGTGCTGTCGAGGCTGATTCGCCGTTCCCAGGAATCGAGCAGGCACGCGCCGTGCTTAAGTCTGACTGAGGAAGCCGGTCGCGATACGCGATGTCTTGATGACGCCATATCTTTTGAACATCAGTCCGGCTGGTGCGGCGCATCACGACCAGGGCTTGCGCGCCACGGGCGTGGTCACGGCTCAGCCAGCGATGCCGTTAACTGGGATGGCTCATGTTTCAAGGCCGTTTGCTCTGCGTCACCTCTAACTTCCCGCGTTGGTCGGGTGACTCCACGACCCCCTTTGTGCTGAATTTGGCGCAGGATCTGCAGTCTCTCGGATGGGAGGTGAACGTCCTGGCGCCGCATGCACCGCAGGCGGCGCGCGATGAGATTATCCAAGGCGTCCGGGTCGAACGCTTTCGTTACCTTCGGCCGGTCCGGCAGCAGACTGTCTGCTACCAAGGCGGTGCCCTGATTAATTTGCGCAAACACCCGGTCAACTGGCTTAAGTTACCTGCACTGGTCGCGGCCGAGAGCGTCGCAATTGCCCGAAAGTTGCGTACAGGGCGCTATGACTTGATGCACTCTCACTGGATACTTCCGCAAGGCTTCGCGGGCATGCTCGCGCGCCGCGGGCAGCATGTGCCGCATGTGCTCACGGTGCATGGAGGAGATATCTTTGGTCTCGGAGGGCGTTTCATCGCACCCTTTAAGCGCGCCGCATTGCGCGACGCCGACGCAGTCACCGTGAACAGCTCTGTTACCGAAACCGCCGTGAAGGCGGTCGGCGGTTCGGTTCCGCGGCTCGTCCGGATACCGATGGGGGTGTCGGTAGAGCCACTTGACAGCCGTCAGGCGGTCTTGGTCGAGCGACTGCGGCAGGAGCACCATAGTGCCGAGGGACCGTTGCTGGTGTTTGTGGGGCGTATCGTCGAGGAAAAGGGGATCGAAGATGTGCTGCGAGCGATCCAGCTGCTTGCGGATAGCACGCCGGGCATGCGCGTACTCATTGTCGGCGAAGGTCAGGATCGCGCCGACATGGAGAGGCTTGCGACTAAGCTCGGCATAGCGGACATCACCCATTTCACCGGTTGGGTCGATTCAGCCGATATTCCGTCGTATCTACGCGCGGCCGATGTCTTTGTCGGACCCTCGCGAACCGCCTCCAACGGCTGGATCGAGGCGCAGGGGCTCACTGTTATCGAAGCGATGGTGGCAGGCACTCCAGTGGTGGCGACGCGCGTCGGCGGCGTCGTGGACGCGGTTCGCCACGAGCACACTGGCTTATTGGTCGACGAACGCGCACCTGGGCAGATCGTCGGCGCCGTCACGCGATTATGGCGAGACGAGCGCCTGCGAATGCGGCTCGCGAGCAACGCTTATGCCCTGGCCGTGGAGCGCTTCTCACGCGAGGTTTCGGCCCAAGGTTTCTCAGACCTGTTCGAGGAGCTTGTTCGCGACCGCCCGCAACAACGCCGATGAACCACAGTTGCCGGCACCAAGCGCGTTTGCATCCTAATCCATGCGGCCTATTCAAGGTGGCAGTTCGGGCATGAAGGTCTGGCTTCCTTATGTCAAGACCGGCAGTGGTTTGGACGTCTCAACCGAATTTCTCTCCAAGGGGCTTAATGACAAGGGGCACGAAGCCGTCTTGCAGTCTTTCCCGCATGCGTTACAGTACTTTCCCTGGCGGTTCAGGAAGGTGAAACCGCCTCAGGGGACGGACCTCATCATCTCCAGCACTTGGAACGGTTTTGCGTTCCATCGACCCGATAAGGTCAACATTACTGTCGAGCGGCTGTTCGTGCTCGACCCAGCATATAGGGCCTACCGAACACCTGGGCAGGCAGTCTTCCACGAACTGTTGGTGCGCCACTTCGTGAAGCGCAGTGTACGCACTGCCGACGCATGCGCGGCGGTAAGCCGCCATACTGCGAGAGCGCTCGCGGCGCGACTTGCTGTCTCTGAGCCACGGACGATTCTGAACGCGGTGGATACGAGCTTCTTCAGTCCGGCTCCTTGGGATGAGCGCCTATCGGACTTTGGCGGGCGCCCGTTCCGCCTGGTGTTCGTCGGCAACTTTACGCGCCGCAAGGGCGCTGACATTATGCCGAGAATAATGCGGGAACTCGGGTCGGGGTTCGAGCTGTCATTTACCAGCGGACTGCGGGGCGGCGAGCGGGGCCGCCACCCGAACAACATGCATTGTTTGGGGCGCTTGTCGCTCGAGGACGTCAGGGCCGCTTACCGCAATGCTGATGCGCTGCTGTTCCCAAGCCGTATCGAGGGGATGCCGCGCGCTGTCATGGAGGCGATGGCCTGCGCGACGCCAGTGATCGCGGCGAATACATCTTCGCTGCCAGAGGCGGTGAACAACGGAAGAAACGGATGGCTCTGTCCGCCTGACGATGTCGCGGCATTCGCTGGCGCAATTCGAAAACTGGCCCTAGATAAGCCGGGCTGGCAGCGTATGGCCGAAGAAGCTCGCGCCACCGCGGTTCGGCGTTTTTCGCTCGAGAGGATGGTCGACGAGTACCTTGCACTGGCCGCAGAGTTGCAAGACCGGCGGCGGGGCTTGATCGTTGCCGCCTAGCATGGCATCGACCTAGAGCATTGCGCAACCCGCAACTCCCGAGGCTCCTGCGTGGTCGGGTCGCCAAAGGCGCCATCGGCACCCTCGGCCTCCAGGTCACTGAAGCAGGAATGGGATTCGTGACCGCGTTGGTGCTCGCGCGCATGCTCGGTGCCGCTGAGTACGGGGCCTATGCCTTCGCACTTTCGTTCGCCTATGTCTTAGTCATTCCAGCTCTGCTGGGCCACAATACCCTGGCGGTAAAGGAAACCTCTGCGCTGATGGCTGTCGAGGCTTGGGGACGGATGCGCGCGTTCCTCATTGGTGCTCGAGTCCGGGTGTTGGTGAGCTCCTTCCTGGCGGTCGTGGCGGGTCTCGGGTTGCTACTCATGCTTGGCCAAGCGTTGGCGCCGAGTGTAAAGGCTGCCTCAATGCTCGCGCTGGCGCTGGTTCCAGTGAACGCGATGCTGCGGTTGCATGAAGGCATCATGGCGGGCATTGGCCGTGTCGTTGTGGCCCTCCTCCCTGACCGGGCTTTCCGTCCGAGCCTATTCTTGGCCCTGACACTGGGCGCTTATTGGGTTCATGGTGACCTGCGGTCTGGTTCGACAGCAGTGGCGCTGAATCTTTCGGCAACAGCCCTCGGTCTGGTGCTGTTGGTTGCGTTCTGGTTGCGGTTTCGACCGACGGAGATCAGGGGCGTCGCGGTTGACCCTGCCGGTGACAAGGGTTTTGGTGACGCGCTGCCATTTGCCCTGATGGCGGGCCTCTCGGTGATCAATGCCCAGGCAGACGTGCTGATGCTGGGCTTTTTGAGTACCCCGGACGCTGTCGGTGTCTACAAGGTGGCCAGTCGCGTTGCTACATTGGTCGCCTTTGCACTGACCGCAGTCAGTGCTCCGCTTGCACCCCGCGTGGCGGCGTTGCATGCGATGGGGAAGCATGCCGATATCCAAAACCTTGCGTCCAAAGCGGCGCTTGCCACGACAGCGTTAGCCTTGCCGATGGCAGCGTTGTTGATTATTGGTGGGCGCTGGGTTCTGTCGCTGTTCGGCAGCGAGTTTCAACAAGGTGCCTTGGTGTTGAGCGTTTTGAGCACTGGGCAGTTCGTCATCGCTGCCATGGGTGTGGTCTCGCTGTTGTTGTCGATGACGGGGCACCAGACCGTCGTCGCAAGGACCTTGGCCGTCACGGCTTTGCTGAACGTTGTGCTGAACGCCGCGCTGATCCCGCAGTACGGCGCATCCGGTGCCGCGGTCGCCACGACGATCACGTTGTTTACTTGGAGCCTGGCGCTCGCGGTATCGGTCCGCAAGCGACTCAACATCAACGCAACGGTGTTTAGCGGCATCCGGTGGCTTTGGACGACGCGAGTCCTCCCGTGATGTCGGCAGTTGTGGACTCGGACACAACGCGGGGTTTCGTCCTGTGTTAGCATTTTCTGAACGCAACGGTCCTGGGGTTGGTGTTATTGCGCCGAACTTGATTTCGAGCAAGCGCTCAGGCCGATTGTGTTGGCTGATCCCGGGATGCCTCGCTCCCCCTACGATCGTCTTAGGAATGATCAAGATGATTCGGCTTGAACTCAGGCGCTTACGCTTTTTTGGTCTCGCAATGGGCAGCACCACGGTGCGGCGTTCAGTCGGGATTCTGCTGCTCGGGGCTTCAGCGCTCACGGCGGCACAATCGGAAGTTGGTCTGGGTATGCCGCCGCAAGGCGGCTATGGCCTCCAGCCAGGGGATGTCATTCGCGTCAGCGTGTGGCGTGAAGAGCAACTGGATCAAGGCGTGCTCGTCCGGCCCGACGGCGGCATCTCTTTTCCGCTCGCCGGGGATCTTGATGCGGAAGGCAAGACCATTGATGAGGTGACCGCGGCAATTGCCGAGCGCCTCTCGGAATTCATCCCGAATCCCGTCGTCACCGTCAGTCTGCAAGAGAATACGGGCAACCGCATCTACGTCACGGGTCGCGTCAACCAGCCCGGCGTGTTCTTGATCAACCGCCCCGTCGATGTCATGCAGGCCCTTGCCATGGCCGGCGGCTTGACACCTTTCGCCGATCGGGACGCGATCAAGATC
>JBATTL010000812.1:0-1539 GCA_049670525.1 Thiohalocapsa sp.
GCGCCGGCGCTGCTGGCCTCGCGGGAGTTATAGGCGCGGTCGAAGCGCAGCGGCATCCCGATGCCGGGCAGCTCCAGGTCGCGGCGCTGGTAGATGTAGTTGCCGGTGGCGGTGTTGACGGGGTCGCTGAAGGAGCCGGTGTTGTCCTGCATTCCGTAGACGTTGCTCTTCTTGGTCAGCGCGATGTCGTGGACGCTGGTATCGAAGGTATCGACCGGCTGGTTGTAGACACCGTAGCGCCCGTGCTGGACGAACACGCGATGCTTGCCGCAGCCGATGCCCGCGATCAGGTACTCGCCGTTGGTGTTGGTCTCGTCCTGACCGTTGTCGGTATAGACCATGACGCCGCTCAGCGGCCGGTCGCTGGCGTCCGCATCGGTGACGCGGCCGGTCAGTGGCGCCGACGGATCGCAGGCGCGGAAATCGACGCCGCTGCGGCTCGCGCCATCCAGCTCGATGTCAACGCTGGACGGATCGTAGACAAGGACACTGGAGATCGGCTCGATGGTGAAGCTGCCGCTGTCGAGACCGTCGAAACGGTAGTCGCCGTCGCCATCCGACGTGGCCCAGCCCATGTCGTCGCGCGACAGCCAAAGCTCGTTGCCGCTGAACGGCGCTCCCTGCTTGGTCACCTTGCCGGAGATGGACAATACCGGTCCGGCGATATCGCCGGTCGGGCGGGTGTAGTCCCCGCAGATCCAGCCCGCATCGGCGTTCGAGGAGGTCGGCAAGTGGATACGGTACCAGGGACCCGAGCAGCCGGAGCCGGCGACGGTCTTCGACGCGAAGGGTACGAAGCGCTGGCCATCATAGGCGGCGTCGATCTTCGAGCCGTTCGGCGCGGCGCGGATCTTGAGCCCCAGGGAACCGGTGCCGGTGACCTCCACCTGCGGGGCATCCGCCGCGGAGCGGGAATAGGTCTTGCCGTCGACGCGGCCGGCGATCCAGCCGTCGCAGACGCCGGTGTTGCCGCAGGGCAGATGGATGCGGTACCAGGTGTCATCGCCGTCGGTGGAGGTCTCGAAAGCGACGAATTCCTGATCATCGCTGACCTCGTTGACGATGTCTTCGTAGCTGGCCGGGCCTTCGCGGACCCAGAGGCCGGAGGGGTTGGTGATGTGGACCGGTTTCGGCGCCGACTGCGGGGGAGTCAGGGCCTTACCTGTCCGAACGAGCCTTACATGAGCTTCGCTACTGGGAGCAAGTTGCAGAGACAAATCTTCTCCGAAAAAGTACTCGACAACGTACGCCCAGGATTCTGTCCAAGTGAAGTTTGTGGGAGAGGAAGACCAGTAAATTGAGTAGGGCGCTGGGTACGAATATTCGGTAGAAGGGAAGAAGGAACTATCGATTGCTGGCCCGAACTGATTGAGATCGATAATCGAGATTAGTTCGTTGCGCGTTGGAAGACGCCAATCAGTCGCACCACAGTATTTTGCTTGATTTACCCTCCCGATAAAAGCCTCGGTGTTACACCAAGTAGTTGGATCTGTCGCTTCATATCCATAGCAGTTTTCAATGTGCGTATCGCGATAGCCT
>JBATTL010000813.1:0-5857 GCA_049670525.1 Thiohalocapsa sp.
GGGATACCTGCGGTCGCAACTGTGGTCGCTGTACCTCCAGGCGTCAACGACAAAGGGTTGTTCTCTAAGTCGACCGTCAAAGCACTCGCGGAGGCTGCCGCGAAGCTTAAAATCATCGCAAGCAACGTCGCCGCGCGTTTCGGCCCAGACCGCGGACTACCGGAATAAACATGATTGTCGTAGTTTCGCAACATTCGATCCACCCCTTGTCTTCAGAAAACGCCTTTATGCATCGGCTGCCGGCAGTCACATCCTGATGGGCGCATGGACGGCGGCGTCCCGGTCGAGTGACTCGGATCCGGTACTTCCCATCGTCATCAGATTTCGCGCTTCTCCTGGCCTTGATCCGCCAACGAGAACATGATTCACCGACCGTGGACACCACCGCCCCACGCCCTGCTTGAACGTATATCACACACACAAACACAACATAATCGTCGCATTTCCAGGACAAGGCTCTCGCCGCTACGACAAAGACCCTCGCGCAAGCGTAATTTTATCCGCAACTACTTGAAAGCATGAATATTAAAGGATGATTTTTTGTTGCAAAAACGCCGATTATCGGTTCTCAGACTCGAGAATACTGACTTCTACAGGATAGAAAATTGAACACGATACATTAATTCTGTCTCTTTATTCTCTAACCAAGACAACTTTGCCCACGGAACGCGGTTGCACAAGGTGATGCAACCGCTACCGATAGGCCGCCGGCATGGATTTCGGCGATGGCCGATGGGCGGGGCGATGTTTACGCTGCCAAACATTCCGGCGATCGTCGCCGCTTCCGAACAAACCGGAAAGGCGATGCAGAAAGCGCGTTTCTGGCGGTTTGACGATGCCCTAAATCGCTTGTCGCCATAACGGAAATCGGCCGCTGAGCATCGGGCGCAGCGCTGCGGAGCAGACACCGAGCCGCCGCCCCGATTTGTCAGCGCGCAACGTCTTCGCTCGCCAAATCTACATTTTCGCTGCGGATGCGCGGCGCCGGTGCTGAGCCGAGGCCTGACAGTGGGTTGTCAAAGTCGAAGCCGAACAACCGCGGGTTCTCGCAGATGACCGCCGCAGAAAAGATATAGAAGACGTAGTTGTAGGTCTCGTCCGGTATCCGGTGATCACGCAGCAGCTTCCAGAAATTGCGTTCGCGCGGATTCTTCGGCATCTTCCGCAGCCGCTTGATGATGTTGCCTTCGCCCCAGTTATAGGAGGCCATCACGAGCAGCCCGGATGCCTGGGCATCTGTTCTGTAAATGTATTTCAGGTATCGGGCCGCCGCATTCGTGGCCTTGGCGACATTGTGGCGGTCGTCCTCGGGATCATAACGTCCAAAGTTCTGCAATGGTCCTGGTGTCAGGCCGTAGCGCTTGGCCGTATCCGGAATGAATTGCCACATGCCTTTGGCATGGCCGTAGCGCGTAGGCGGACCAACGGCATCATGGCGAAAACTAGACTCCTGCAGCGCGACATACATGAATTGCGGCGGTAGGTCCTGAGCGGTCAGTTCGCGGTAGATGGTCGGCGCGTAACCGTTTTCATGCATGCGGCGGATGGCACGCTCTAGACGCGGGGTCGCCTGCCATTTTCGAATGTACTTCTTGACCTCGGCAACGAAGTCATCCGGCAGATCCAGCTCGGTCTCGCCGAAGACCCGGGCGATCTGCAGGATAATCTCATCCTCGGTTCCCAGCGGGACAATGCGACTGGCCTGGACCTCCTGTACGAAGGTGTCGTAGCGCTCGCGCATACCGGCCAATAGCCGCTTAGACTCCGCAATCTGGGCCTTGACCGCAGCAGATGCGTCTCGTTCGATCCCAGCCTCGAGGTCGGCGATATGCAGCTCGAGTTCCTTCATTTCATAGAAGGTCTCTTGCGCAAGCTGTCTGGTTCTCTCCAGCTGCGTGTATTGGAAGAGCGCAATTCCTCCGACAACCGTCAGCACCAACGCCAAGCTGACCAAGAGCACGGAATAGACACGCCGTTGCCGTCGCTTCACATCCCCGAAGGCCTTTCTGATCATCATCGTGTGCTCGCCCGCCGCCTCCGACGCGTCCTGTTCGAAGTAATGGCGAGACACGTCCTTGAGAGAACCAGAGCGCTTCTCGGCACGAGGGGGCGTCGGCGGAATCAGCTGAAGCACCGGACCATCGATGCCAAGTCTGATGGTTGTGGCACCGGTCACGGGCAATCGATCGACTGTTTGACCGCCCACCAAGGTCCCGTTGCTACTTTGAAGATCTCTGATCCACCAACGGCCGCCTTCCGGGTATAGCGCCACGTGGTGGCGACTCACCAGCGAGTGCGAGATCCTGATGCCACAGTCCTGCCCCCGCCCAATCAGCACCGCGCTGGCAATACTGCGCGTCCGCTTTGCACCCGCTGAATCCACCATTGAGACGACGATAGGGGGGATCTCGGCGTCGCGATGGCCGTTCTGAGGGCGGATAGTCGATGCCTCCCGAATAACGAAGACGTTTACGGAATTAGACGGCGGACTATAAAGCAAGATGTCGTCTTTGGGAGCAAGCCCCGCGGCACCACGCTCAGGCTAAGCACCGCCGGGTATCAGGATTCTGAATCGCGCGTCAGGATGCCGATCGGCTCCGCTGGTTCGACGTCGCTGGAGGTTTGACCGTCGGATGCGTCCTGAACGAGGATCGCAGACTCCCATTGTAACTTTGTGCATTACGGAGCGCTTTGGCGCGCTATCGGCGCCGCTTTCTTGCTAGAATCCGCCGCGATTCGAGGGCGACGGACCACCAGATAAACCTAGTTCCCTTACTCTGACCCGCCGCATCCGGCATCCGGACCGGAGTTCCTTTTCACGACGACGGAGCCCGCCCGCCTCGATGGCCCTATTGGCGTATTCGCTGCCGCTCATCATGCTGCTGTCAGCGCTCGCGGTGCGTACCAGTGCGCACAGGCTCGGCGAGGGCGTCGCACGCATCAGCGTGCTCGCCAGCGCCCTCGTGCTGACGCTGGCCCTGGCGCTGTTTCTGAACCAGTTCTGGGCGGATCAGGGGCGGCTGGTCGGTATCGGCCTGACCATCTTCAATCTGTACATCGACTGGCTCAGCACGCTGATGGCGTTGCTGGTCAGCGCCGTCGGCCTGGTCGTGCATGTGTTCAGCGTGCGCTACATGCAGGACGACCCCGCCTACACCCGCTTCTTCATGCTGCTCGACGCCATCATCGGCGTGATCCTGCTCATGGTGCTCGCCGGTGACCTGCTTACGCTGCTGCTGGGCTGGCACCTGCTTGGGATCTGTCTCTACTTCCTACTCAATCACGAAACCCGGCGGCCGTCGGCGACCCGCTACGCGTTCTGGACGCTATTCACGCATCGCGTCGGCGACTTGCCCCTACTGGCAGCCACCGCGCTCGCTTACCACACCTACGGCACCCTGAGTCTGCCTGAGCTCTTCGAACACGTTGCTGCGACGCCGGATGCGACCACGCTGCTGGGACTCCCCTTTGCCGAGACCATGGGCGTGCTGATCCTGATCGCGGCCTTCGCCAAGTCCGCCCAGTTCCCGTTCCATACCTGGCTACCCTACACCATGGACGGTCCGACTCCCGTCTCGGCCCTGATGCACGCCGGTATCGTCAATGCCGGCGGCTTTCTGATCAACCGCTTTGCGCCGATCTTTGTGCATACCGAGCACGTCTTGCTGCTCGCGTTCGCGGTGGGGCTCATCACCACCATCATGGGTTCGCTGATGATGTTGATGCAGAGCGACATCAAAAAGGCGTTGGGCTACTCGACCATGGGCCAGATGGGCTATATGGTCATGGAGTGCGGTCTCGGCGCCTTCTCGCTGGCCATTTATCACCTGATCGCGCACGGCGTATTCAAGGCGACCCTGTTCCTCGGCTCCGGCGCCATCATCGGTAACGCACGCAAGGACCCGAACATACCGGAGGGCGAGATCTACAAGTTCATGGTGGAGCGCAAGGTACCGCAGCCACCGCTGTCCTGGATCGTCTTCGCCGGCATCACGATCACGGTGCCATTGGTGATCGTCTTCGGCGCCCACCAGATGATCGACGAGGGTTTCCTGCATCATCAGGGGGCGATGATCCTGCTACTGTTCGGCTGGATTACTGGCGCCCAAACGCTGTTCTTTGTCTATAAGATCGGCGGTGAGCGGCCATTCAGGGTATTGCTGTATGTGATCCTGTCCTTCGGCCTGGTCATCCTGACCTACGTGTTGGTCGGCCACGCCTTCGACGCCCTGCTCTACCCGGATCCGCAATTCCGCGAGGCCCTCTATAGGGCCGCCTCCATCAGTGTCAACTGGTTCGCGGCGGTGCTGGTGTTGTTGATCGCGCTGATCTCGGTCGGCTGGCTGATGGTATTCAGGTCCGCCGCCGCGCAGGAGCCCCTGACCCGCCGCTACAAGGAGCTGTATCTGAACCTCTACGCACTGCTGTCACGGGAGTTCTACATCTCCGATCTCTACAGCCGCGCCGGCGAGCAGATGCTGGCGCTATCGAGGCGGCTCAACGCGCTGCTCCGCTGGGTCTGAGAGAGCGCGCTCACGGTCATGATGACATTCCTGCTGTTCCTGCTCGCCGGCTTGTTCCTGCCGCTGTACCCTCTCAGCATCGGTGCCAATCTGCTGTTGAAACGGCAACTCGGCTTCGACGGCACCGATCCGCTGTCCCGGCCCGAGCTCAAGGCCGCGATGATACTGGCGATGCCGCTGATCGGGGTCGGACTGATGAATCTGGGGTTGGCGCTGGCCGATGATGGGGCCCGCACCCTGACCACCCTGTTCGCCGTCTGGGGCGGACTGACATCCTTACTCTATGCCTTCCGACTGTTGTCGGTGCGCGACGGCAAGATCTGGATCGCACAGCTCTACACCTCGGCTCTCGCGTTGATCTGGGTCGGCGTTGGGCACCAGGTCCCGCCGCTGCTGCCCGCCCTGGGCCTGGCGGTCTCGCTGCTGCCACTGTCATTCCTGCTGGCGCAACTGACCCGGCGTTTCGGTATCGCCCGGGTCGGGCTCTATCCCGGGCTCGGCATCCGCATGCCGATCTTCTCGTCGCTGTTTGTCCCAGCCGTATTAGTGGCCGTCGCCGTGCCCTTCTCCCCGGCCTTCTTTGCCATCGCCGATCTCGCCTTCGGCGGCGTCGGCGCAAACGAGCTGTTGACGCTGGCGCCGCTGAGCCTGTCCTGGCTGCTGTGGACCTGGGCCGGGATCAATCTGCTGACCGGCATCGTCTTCGGCACGCCGCGGGAAGACCTCGGCTACCAGGATCTGGGCCGCCGTGATCTGCTGTTCTATGGCGCCGGCATGCTGGCGCTCTCGGTATTTGGCATCGCCCTGGTAGAGGGAATTTTATGAACAAGCCGGAATCCACCGAGACGGACGAAACCCGGCCCGCCCAAGCTGTGCCGACTTCGCCCCAGGGGCTGGATCGAGGCGGCCCTAGCCTCGGCAAGCGGCTCAAGATCCGCTCCATGGTCACCGTTGCCGGCGAGGTGCTGCCCTTCTTCTGGCCCATGCGCAACTTCATCCACCACAACCCGCTGCACGGACTGGAGTATCTGCGTTTCGAGGAGGCCGTGACCGAGGCCACCCGGCTTTTTCACGCCCGTGGTTATCTGAAGCGGATCGAGTATCAGCAGCTCATGGCGCGGGGCAGCATCGCGCCGGATGTGGTCGAGGATCTGGTGGCGGAGTTCGTCACGGATTGGCTAGCCGAGCACGATAGCGCGGCTGATACCGACCTGGCTGACTTGCTGAACCGGAGCCTGGTCGCCATGCTGACCCAAATGAGCCAGCCGGCGCCGGGCGATGAGATGCCCTGCGCGGAAGAGGTCCTGGCCGGCATGAAGCGCGGCGCATGATCA
>JBATTL010000814.1:0-3031 GCA_049670525.1 Thiohalocapsa sp.
AACAAACCACGCGCCCGAAACCGCCGCACCGAGGTAAAGCCCGCGTACAACCCACGGCACGTCGCCGCCTTCCTCACCGGCGATCGCCGCGAACAAGCCGTCCATGAGGACGTGGGCAATCAAGCCACCGATAAGAAAAACCGCGCTGACGGTCGTCATCAACGCGGGACCCCATCGCGCCCAGAATCCTCGCTCCTCTACCTGATTGTTTTCGTCTGAATACCGCTCGGCACGCAGACCCGTCCGGTTGATCTTGGCGATTAACTCGTCGGTGTCGATCTGACGTTGATCGTATTCGACGGTGAGGCGGCCGTTAAGCAGATCAAACTCTAAATCGTTCACCCCGGCGTCACGCCCGATCGCGTGCCGGATCGTCCCCACTTCTTCGGCACAATCCATGCCGTGGATTTTCAGGTCAATCTTGGACATCAGGCTGCTCCATAGGCCGGGCTTATTCTCGGGTGTTGCTCACGGAAGGTCCCAAGGTAATGTGGTCCGACGACGACGCGTCGAATTCCAACCCAACCAAGGTGAGGTCGTCTTCGGCGGGACGACCGGCGAGGTGTGATTGCAGCGTCTGGGCCAAGGCTTCAATAGCGACCTCAATCGGTCCCTGGGCCTGGGCTTCGATCAGTTGCCGCAAGCGTTCACGGCCAAAAAGGCGGCCACTCGGCGAGCGTGCCTCGGTGATGCCATCGGTATACAGGATCAACCGGTCCCCGGGTTCGATCGATAGCTCGTGGACCTCCCAAGCCGATTCGTCGGCCAACCCAATGAGGGTCCCGGTGGAGCCCATGGTACTGGCTTGGCCGCAGTCAGAGATCAGGTAGGCGGTTTCGTGCCCGGCGCTGGCATATTGGAGCATGCCGTTCGCGGGTGACCAGCGGATGAGCAGCAGTGATGCGAAGTCTTCCTCGAGCGTGACCGAGCTGAAGCGGTGGTTCACGTGCTGCAGGATGCGGCTCAGTTCCGACCCCGACTCGACCGCGGACCACAGGAGCGTTTTCAGGATTGCCGCGCCCATCGCGGCCGAGACGCCGTGACCGGTCACGTCCGCAATACAGATAAGCCAGGAGTCGTCCGGTCCGCGCAACAGGTCGAAGTAGTCCCCGGCCACGTGGTCGGCCGCATGATGCCAGTGCACGACCCGGAGACCGGGCACTTGAACACCCTCGCCTTGGAGCCTGCGTTGCAGACGTCCGGCCTTGGCCATCTGGAGGCCGCGTTCACGCTCGGCTTGAGCCAGTGTCTGACTCATCTGATTGATCTCGGCGGCCAGCGCCTGGAATTCTCGACTGCGGAATGTGCCGGTCGTCGCGCCCAACTCACCCGCACCGATGCGGCGGAGGGTTGTCGCCAAGGCGCTAAAGGGTCTAATCACCAAACGGATAAACAGCAGATTGATCAATGCGGTGGCGAGCAGACCGACAAGGCCGATCTCCCACAATCGCCAAAGCGCATGCTCCGCACTGATTGCTCTGGCCTCCGCTGCGTCGCGGAAAACATATATCCGGCGACCATCATCATCGGCTTGCCCGATCAACCAACGGCCCACCGCCTCTGAGCCATCGCCTCCGGCGTCCCCCAACAGGGAGCCAACCTGTTCCGTCGTTAGTGGGCTATTCGACGGGGTTATGATGTTGTTGTTTGCGACCAATACGGCGAAGTCACGCCGCGTCGTGCCTTCGGATCGCAACACTTGCGTGGTGCGGGCCAACAACGAGTGTAAGGCGGGTTGATTGTCGGTCTCGATGTGGTTGACCGCCTGAGCCAGCAGGCTTGCTTCACGCCTTGTGTCTGTGGCCAGTTCCGTCAAGTGCGTCGATCGTTGGAATCGGTAATCCAGCACGAGGAATAGCGCCAGCGCCGCAATAAGCGTGGCATTGACCGCGATCAGGAACCGAAACCGTAACGACATGGCTGAATCTCGAACGCGGAGACGGTGAATCGATGGGGGAGTCACGGCGCCTGGTTTCGGCGGGCGTAAGCCCACCGGGCCGTGAAGACGATGCCCATGACGACCAGGCCCACAAGCACGACAGCCCAGATCAGCGACACATGGGCATAGCCTTTTTGAGCCATCTGGGACTGAAAGCTGAATGCTGTTGCTACGAGCAGAGCAAGGGTGACGACCCAGAAACCGAGCACGAACCATCCGCCGACTGAGCCGGGCCTTCGCCTTTCGGGCTTGTCGGATTGCGATGTCCGCTTGCGTTGCTTTCTTCGGTTGGAAGCCATCCGCGTGTCCTCTGCTTAGCCATTCGTGTGTTCGCCGTCGTGATGCACCACGCGGACGCTCGAGCCAGGAGGCAGATCGAAGTTCAACCGCGCGATGAACGTCCCTTGCCAGGTGTGGCGGGTGTGTCGTCTCGTCGTAAACCTGAGCGAGGTCTCATACAGCATCTCCCCATCCGGCCCGAAGAATTCAGCGTCCACGTGGCCGCGAAGCGGCAAGGCGCGGCTGCGGTGCCTTGCCACGTGGCCGGAGAGTGTGACGCCTTTCGGGCCACGTATCACCGACGCACGCGTTACCGTGATCGGTGACGTTTCGACGACTTGGAGCGAGACCTCGCCGTCCTTCACCATGTTCGCGTGCTGGGTCGTGCAACCGCTGGTCAGGAGCAAGAGCGCGCCCGCCACCACAAGCGTCACCCGTTTCGGTGCCAGAAAGGCCTTTCGTGGCTTAGTGGTCGTGGCCTTCATGATCGTCTCCTTCGTGATCTTTCGAGTGGCCGGTTTCGTCGTGATCGTGGCCATCGTGATCGGTATGCGTCGTTTCCGCCGGTGGGGTGGCCGCGTCTTCCCCGCATCCGCCGATCACAAGGGTTAAAACCGTCAGTGTCATTACGAGCAAAGTCTTCATTCGAGTTCCCTTTCTGTTCGGGGTGATGATTGAAATAAGTGCGGCCGCTACAACGCGGCTTCGCCACGCTCGCCGGTGCTGATCCGCACGGCGTCTTCGACGGGGATCACATAGACCTTGCCGTCGCCGCGCAGACCGGTATGCGCCGCCTGCTCGATGGTCGAAACC
>JBATTL010000815.1:0-1566 GCA_049670525.1 Thiohalocapsa sp.
TGATTCGTTGCTCGACTTGGCGGAAATCCTCGACATCCCCCCGCGCGCGATATCTCTAAACGGGACGCTCGGTTTGGCGTTTGGTGCGCGCGGTCATGGTTGGGCGGCGGCGCATTACGAGCCTGGGACGGTGGTGATTAACCTGACCAAGACGAAGGGGGCGGGCTCGTTGGCGCACGAATGGTTCCATGCGCTGGACAACTATTTCTCGCGCCAGCGGACTGGCGGCGAAGTGCGAGTGACGGGGCTTGATGGGGCAGACGCCTATCGACGGAGCAACTTCGTCACGTACAAGCCCGAGCCATTGTACGTGCGCAGTGACAATCCGCGCGCTCGCATGTCAAGGGCGATGATCGAGGCCAGACATCAGCGTGAGCCCGAGAATCCCTACTGGGCGCCGCACAACTGGGAGATCGACCCGGCACATCCGAAGGGCGTCCGGCCAGAAGTGGAGCGACGGTTCGCCGAGCTTGTCGAGGCGCTCAACGCCTCGCCAATGAAGGCCAGGTCACAGAAGATCGACAAAGGGAAAGAGGGCTATTGGTCGCGCATCATCGAGCGCGGTGCGCGGTCCTTCGAGAACTACGTCATCAGCAAGATGGCGGAACGCGGTTATCAGAATGACTACCTGGCCAATGTCACCCAGATCGAGGACTTCCAGCGCGACGTCGGGCGCTATCCGTACTTGAAGCCCGACGAGATTGCGCCCGTCGCGGAGGCGTTCGACAACCTGTTCGCGACCATCGAAACGAAAGCAGACGAGCAAGGGAACGTGGTGCTGTTCAGCCTGGGTGAACAGTTCGGCATGCCCGGCGGCGCGGTGGAGTCGGGCGTCGGAACTGGTGGCGGTGAGCGGATGAGTGCCCGGTTCCTGCAGGCGCGTGTCGACAGCGTGACGGCGGGTTGGAGCGGTCTCGGGCGCTTGCCGGTGCGCGTGGTGCAGGCGGAGGAGGCGATGCCGCAGGATGCGCGGCGCAAGCTGCAGGAGATTCGGGCGGCGAAACCGGATGCGGCGCCGATGGGTTTCTACTATCGCGGGTTGGGTGAGGAGGCTGAATATGTGCTGATTGCAGACAACCTCCCCTCCACCAAGGCGGCGTTGCGGGTGCTGCTGCACGAGACCATCGGTCATAACGGCGTGAGCACCGTGCTGGGGCCGACGCTGAATCCGTTCTTGGATGAGCTGATCGCTGATCGGAACGACGTTGTCGCGGCGATGGCCAGGGACTACGGGCTGGATATGACGGACCTGGCGCAGCGGCGCGAGGCGGCCGAGGAGGTATTGGCGCACATGGCCGAGACCCAGGCCGAGGGGGATCTGCCCTTTCTGAAGCGGGTGTATCAGGCGGTCCGGGCGTTGCTGCGCAAGCTGGGTGTGAAGCTGCGACTGAGCGATGGGGATATTCGTGCCTTGCTGATCGCGGCGCGGCGCTATGTCCAGGACGGGGATGCGCGCAGGGCGATGCGGGCGCGTTCTCGGGCTGGGCAGATGGCGGGGCGCGCGGAGGTGGCGGGTGACAAGACCCGCTTCAGCCTCACGCCGAGCACCACCACGGCGGACATGGA
>JBATTL010000816.1:0-4318 GCA_049670525.1 Thiohalocapsa sp.
GGGCGGCCCAGGTGATGGGGGCAATAGTTTCGGCAACGACACCGCCGGGTCCGGTCCAGGCGGACCCGGACCCGGCGGGCCACCGGATACTGGCGGTTTCGACGACGACATCCCGTTCTAGTCGTCAGTGCCTAGTCGTGTTCGGCCCAGTGTTCGATCCATGCGGATCTATCCCGAGCCACCCTTCCGCTTAGGAGTATCATTTGCATGTCCGACCTCCCTCGAATACTGCTCATCGGTTCCGACGGCCAGGTCGGCTGGGAGCTGCGCCGCACCTTGGCGCCGGTGGGTCAGGTCATCGCTGCCTCCGTGGAGGGCGCGGGAGGGCCCACCATCGATTTGATGGACGCGGCATCCGTGCGCAAGGTGTTCGACGATACCCGCCCGGACGCCATCGTCAATGCGGCCGCCTATACAGCGGTCGACAAGGCGGAGACGGAGCGGCATCTGGCTCAGGCCATCAACGGCGACGCGCTTGGTCTAATGGGCGAGCTGGCTGCAGAGGCCGGCATACCGATCACCCACTATTCGACCGATTTTGTTTTCTCCGGAAAAACGGACCGGCCCTACCGCGAGGATGACACGCCTCATCCGGTCAGCGTCTACGGCCAGACGAAGTTGGCGGGGGAGCGCGCGCTGCTCGACTCCGGCGCCGACGCATTGGTTTTTCGCACGGCCTGGGTTTACGGCGTCCGTGGCAGCAATTTCGTGCTCACCATGCGTGATCTTTTCCGCGAGCGCGGAGAACTGCGTATTGTCGACGATCAAATCGGCACGCCAACCTGGAGCAGGATGCTCGCGGAGGTTACGGCGCAGATTCTCCATCGCGTGTTCGTCGGCGATCTGCAAATGGAACGAGTCCGTGGCCTTTATCATGTGACCAGTGCCGGGGCTACGTCCTGGTTCGGCTTTGCTCAGGCCATTCGCACAGCGATGTCCAGCGATTGCGAGCTGGTCCCTATTCCGACTAGCGAGTATCCGGCGCCGGCGCGCCGACCCGCCTATTCGGTTTTGGATACCAGCAAGTTCCGTGAGACTTTCGGTCTGGTGCTGCCGGATTGGCGCCAGTCACTGGAGCTCTGCGTGGCGGATCTGTCAACCCAAGCTTGAGACGGCCGTGGTCCGGTCCTTTGGTCTTCGCACCGGAACCTGCAGCCTGAGGCGGACTCTGCCGGTTTGCGCCGCACCTGCCTCTCAGAAGCGTGCAGCGCGCATTTTATCTTCGCTCCGGTCTTTGTCGGTATCGGCGCCGCCTGCGCCCAGGCCAATGAAGCGGGGGCGGGCAATTGAACGCCTTCCGCTCACTTGAATCTGCATTGGCCGATCGGGGCGTCGTCAACGATAATCGGTGCTGGTGCGATTTTTGCTTAGCGTGTTGGGGTTGTAATCCTCGTCCTTAATTGCGCCGGCGCCGATGCAGCTTGACGTGATGTGGGACCCATGCCCGGTGACGTTTCGTTCGTCGCCTGTCACCACTTAGTCCAAAGCGAAATTCGGGAGTAAGATCATGACCACCACAAACGATGGCGAGCGTCGCACCAGTAACAAGCAGCTGCTGGCCTGGGTCGACGAAATGGCGCAGCTGTGTACGCCCGAGCGTGTCTACTGGTGTGACGGCTCGCAGGACGAGTACGACCGGCTATGCGAGGAAATGGTGCAGAGCGGCACCTTCATCCGGCTGAATCCGGACAAGCGCCCCAACAGCTATCTCGCACGCTCGCACCCCAGCGACGTGGCCCGTGTGGAAGACCGAACCTTCATCTGCGCCATGCGCGAGGAGGATGCCGGTCCAACCAACAATTGGATGGCGCCCGACGCGATGCGTGCCAAGCTCCTGCAGCTATTCGCCGGCTGCATGCGCGGGAGAACCATGTACGTTATTCCCTTCAGCATGGGGCCTCTCGGTTCCCATATCGCCCATATCGGCGTCGAGATCACGGACTCGCCCTATGTGGTCGTCAATCAGCGCATCATGACGCGCATGGGCCAACCGGTGCTGGATGTGCTCGGCGAAAAGGGTGAGTTCGTGCCCTGTATGCACAGTGTTGGTGCGCCCCTCGCACCGGGTGAGAACGACGTGCCCTGGCCCTGCGCCCCCAGCGTCGAGGACAAGTACATCAGCCACTTCCCGGATAGTCGCGAGATCTGGTCCTTCGGCAGCGGCTATGGTGGCAACGCGTTGCTGGGCAAGAAGTGTTTGGCACTGCGCATCGCGTCAGTCATGGCTCGCGACGAGGGTTGGCTGGCCGAACACATGCTTATCCTTGGTGTGGAACCGCCTGAGGGAAAGAAGCACTATGTTGCGGCGGCCTTCCCGAGCGCCTGCGGCAAGACCAACTTTGCCATGCTGATCCCGCCTAAGGGTTTCGAGGGTTGGAAGGTCACGACGGTTGGCGACGATATTGCCTGGATCAAACCGAGCGCCGACGATGGTCGGTTCTATGCCATCAATCCGGAGTACGGCTTCTTCGGCGTCGCCCCCGGCACCAACGATGCCTCCAATCCCAACGCTCTCGTCTCATGTAACGCAAATGCCATTTTCACGAACACGGCCCTGACCGACGACGGCGATATCTGGTGGGAGGGTTTGACCGATGACCCGCCGGAGCACGCGATCGACTGGCAAGGCAACGACTGGACCCCCGGTAGCGGGCATCCGGCGGCGCATCCCAATTCGCGCTTTACGGCCCCGGCCAGCCAGTGCCCTTCGATCGACCCCGACTGGGAAAACCCCAAGGGGGTGCCAATCTCGGCGTTGCTGTTCGGCGGGCGCGTCAGCAAGAACTTCCCACTCGCCTTTCAGAGCTACAACTGGGAACATGGTGTGTACATGGCAGCCACCATGGGCTCAGAGGCGACCGCGGCGGCGATTGGACAAGCCTCGGTTCGCCGCGATCCGATGGCCATGCTGCCGTTTTGTGGCTACAACATGGCCGAGTATTGGAAGCACTGGTTGCGCATCGGCCGGAAACACGTTGCCACGCCGCCGCGGATTTTCCGCGTCAACTGGTTCCGAAAGGACGAACACGGCCGGTTCATCTGGCCCGGATTCGGTGAGAATATGCGCGTGTTGAAATGGATCGTCGACCGTTGCGAAGGCCGAGCCTCGGCCATCGAGAGTCCCCTCGGCTGGCTTCCGGGCTGGGACGACCTGACGTGGGAAGGCCTGGATTTCAAGCCCGAGGATTTCTTCGCGATCATGAATATCGAGCAGGAGGTCGCGCGCAAGGAGACCGTCGATCAGGAAGAGCTGTTCACCCGTTTCGGCGATCATTTGCCGCGCGAGATGGAGTTGGAGCGCGAATTGCAGCTGGCGCGGCTCTACCACTCGCCGAAGGTCTGGGACCTTTCCCGCGCTCTGGATAGCTGACTCGGCTTGGCAATTCGCTCGCTTCGGTCGGAGACGCTCATTCGCTCGAGATCGTTTCAGGCGATTGCCGGAACATGATGTATCCGCGGGCGCAGGATGTTCGTTTGCCTTCCAGGGGCGCCAAGAAGCCCATAGGCGCGTTTCGCGTCTGTTGCCACGGGCGCCGAAGACGGCCGAAGAGACACGCCATCTGGTGCGTGGTTCGACAGGAATCGCAAAACCCCCAGCGCATTTGCTTCGCTCGCCTCGAGATCGCCTGGGTCAGCGGCTCAGGCGTTGCCATTGTCTTCGCCGCGCGCGAACTGTCGACGGTTATTGCATCCAGGACGCTAAGACTTGAGGCGGGTCTACGATCGCCGCGCACGGGCACTCGGTGTGCGCCCTTCATCTACACTGAAGCATAGGCGGACTGCCCGCCTTCGGATGCCCGAAAAACTGGGCCCCTGGACGTTGCGGAGTGCTTCTGTTCTGTGATGTTTCAACGGATTGCCAGCAAGACAGAAACGGCTCGCCGGCACGATTTTCGGCGGCGAAGCATCTGTTGTCTTCACAGCGCCGGGCTCGCCGTCGCGATGCTGTTCGGCAGTACCGCGTCTGCTTCCGCAGATGCAGAAAATGCCGAGACAAGACAAATCGCCGATGCCGTGATTCAGGCCTACAGCCTCGAGGCCGAGTATTGGCGCGATCCCCGTCGGTTCGGCAGTTGGGACAAACTCTATGCCCACTATCAGCGCGGCTTCAGTCCCGATATCGCCGAGCAGATGACAGAATTCACGCTCGACAACGACGGCGATATGGCCACTTGGGTGCCCCAAGAGGTGGTGATTTCCGGTCACGATGGCGAATTCGCTTTGGCCTGGTTTCGCACCCCGCGGGATTTCGTCGATGGCCCATGGGGCTTCCAGCGTTACATGGTCGTGCGGCTGCGCCGCGAGGACTGCCGGTGGG
>JBATTL010000817.1:0-2353 GCA_049670525.1 Thiohalocapsa sp.
GTCATCGCCCTATCGATCAACGGTCATCGTCCCGCCGCAGCCGAAACCGCCGCACCTCACCACCGACCGGCGCACCCGTCAGACCGCGCAGCGCCCCCGCAAGGCGCTTCTCGACCAACCGCACCACCGCCTCATCCAGCTCCATCATCACATCAGCACCCAAACCCCGTTCGCGCGCCATGACCTCCGCCGCGGCCTCGATCAGCGACCGCTCGTCGTCGCTTAAAACCGAGCCCCCCTCGCGCCCTAAAGCGTCCCCTCGATAGGGACACGCCTGCCCCTTGCCGGTCACGTGAAGATCCTCAACGCGGGCCTTCAACGCCGGAACGTGTTCGCTCAGACTCGGCTTGCAGCACTTGCCGCGCCTGCTGGAGCGCCAGCTCGCGCACCAGCGTGGCCAATTGCCCACCGCTCAGGTCGGCGTACGCGTCCAACAGCGCGAACTCCCGCTCACTCAACCGGAGCTTGACCTCGTGACATCTGATCCGCGTGACATCCCGATACGCCATCGACCATTACCCTCCAGCACGCGCAAAGCACACAAAAAAAGGCCGCGACCGGCAGGCCGATCGCGGCACCAACATCAACCGCCAGCGGCGGTCGACCGGATTAAGAAAGCCCGTGGCGGACGGACCGCCGCGGGCGAATCCCCATCGAGGGGGAGGAGGACACCAAAAATCATGCAGCCACCCGTGGTTCAGGAGCCGCGCCGAACACCTTCGGACACAGCGAGTACCTACTTACGCCAGTCAGCTCCTCGATGTGCAGCACGTACTTCGGCGGCAGACGACCGTTGCTTCGCCACTTGATTACCGTCGAATGCAACACCTCACGGTCCATCGCGATCGACAGTGCTCGCGCAAGCGCGGATGGACCTCCCGCGCGCTCTATCGCGCGACAGATGGCGTCGTAAGGGACGAGATCGGTGACGTTATCGCTGCTCATGCTCATGCAGTTTGTGCCTATTACGCACATTCGTCAAGACAAATGTGCGCTTTTAGCCCGTGCCGAAACCGCACACCGCAGCTATCGTCTCCTGGTTAACCAGCGGACGCCTAGCCAGGGCAGCCAAAACCAACAGGATCGGAGAACTCCTTTGCAGATTGACCTCCCCCGACTCGGTAGCCTGAGTGAGCGTCTGATTTGGGCGCGCAATCGTGCAAAACTCACGCAAGATCAGCTCGCCATGCGCGCGTCTGTCTCGCGTGACGTGATTGCGAAAACGGAGTCGGGGTTAACAAGAATGCCAAAACGCATAGACCAGATCGCCAGCGCACTGGAAGTCCCAGCCGCATGGCTAGCGTTCGGATCCGAAGAGATTGCCTCTTGGGACGAAGACACGCTGGCCATGGCTACGGAATACAACCGGCTACCAGAACACGTGAAATCTGCCGTTCGCACATTGATCAGTAGCGCATCATCCGCCGCACCCGAAGACAAGTAACAACCAACGCTATGCCTTACCCCCTCCGCTCGCACGCGTGCGAGCGGGCATTGGGAAGCAAGCGCTAGAGACCACACCACGGAATAGCTATTGCGGCGACGAACGAGGACCGCGGTAGACCAACCCACCGACCCCGCAACGCCTTCCTGCGCCACCCGCCATGCCACCCGCTTGTGGCCCTTCAGGCTAAAGCCGGCATAACCCAAGCGGCACTGGCCCCCAACCCTTCAGCCACTTGAGTCGCTCGCTGGCCGCCCGGCCATCCTTGCCCGCGGCTGGCCGCCACCAAGCATCACGCGATGCTTCAAAAACATGGGCGTACTTGATGAAACACGCCTGCGCCCACCGCACTATTTCTCTTGACAATGTGCGTTTTTCGCACAACACTACAGCCTGAAATGTGCCGATTTGGCACTTCCCAGCGGAGTCAAAGCCCCGCGCAAGGCAACCCACAAACAGGAGAAAACCATGAACGCCCCACTGACCAACTTCCTGCACAGCGCCGACCACTCAACACTCGCGCGGGCCAACCAGGCGATCCAGCGCCTCGCCAACGCCCGCGACCAGGTCGCCGCCTTGCGCGCCGACATCCACGGCGAACCCACCAACGCCCAGATGCCGACTTCCGACCAACTCAGCTTCACCGCCGACCTCCTCCGCGACGGCCCCAAGGTCATCGAGGACCTGTGCACCGAGATCCAGCTTCACCTGACCGACCTGCGCCAAGCCCTGCTCGCCGCCGTCCCGGACATAGACACTGCAACAACGGAGGCGCGCACCTCCGCAACCGAACGGAGCCACGCCTGCCATAACATCCTGCGCGATCGGCCGGCGCCCAACGCCGCCGGAGGAATTCAATGACCACCCTCAAAGAACGCATCCCGGAAGGCGCCTACGTCGGCCCCAACC
>JBATTL010000818.1:0-2476 GCA_049670525.1 Thiohalocapsa sp.
TGATTCGGCCGTCTGTCGTCAGCAGTTCCAGAACCTCCTCGTGTTCGCGAATACTGACGCGTTTTTCGATAGAGAGGCGCAGCGCCCTGGTCAGACGGGGATTGCGAATCTGTCCCATTTCGGGGAACCACAATGCCGACTTGACCGCGGTGTTCAAACCGGGCTCCTTGGAGCCAATTTGTTCTCGGTCGATGACTTGGAGCCTGACCTGCTCAGCGTCCGCCCAGGCGAGCGCCCTGTCGTGTTCCTCCGGATCAAGGATCAGCAGACCGGATTGGCTGTACTCGGGATCGATACCAGTCTCACCGAGCAGTTCGACGCAGAGGTCGGGGTAGATCCGTTGACTCCAGCGCGCGAGGGCGTTGACGGAACTGGCGTAACGCCAAGGGTAAAGTGGCGTCAGGATGCCGCCGCCGGCCCATGATGCCTCCTGCCCGGTGCCGCCCATTTCGACCAGAGTTACGTTGACGCCGGCTGTTGCCAGTTCACGCGCGGTGAGCAGGCCGATGACGCCTCCGCCGATGATGAGGATGTCGCTCATGGCCGTCTCCTGTTCTGCGGATGGGGGTGTTGGTTAAGACTGCACCGGTAGGGGGGTCAGACGCGATTGGGCTGATGCGCCCGCCGCCGGTCAGTCTTGCACCGCACCGGCCTGCTGAAGTTCTTTGGGCAGCGCGAACACGACCTGCTCGCGGATGCCGGTTTGTTCCTCGACCGCGTTCGCGCCCCATTCCCTGAGTCGTGCGATCACCTGTTCTACCAACAGTTCCGGCGCCGACGCACCGGCCGTCAGCCCGACCCGGCTACCGTCGCCGATCCATTCGCGCTGAATGTCGTCGGGACCGTCGATCAAATAAGCGGGCTTGCCATGCTTCTCGGCCAACTCCCGGAGCCGGTTGGAGTTGGAGCTGTTGGCGGAGCCCACGACAAGCACCAGGTCGGCGCGGCTGGCAAGGTCGCGCACGGCATCCTGTCGGTTTTGCGTGGCATAGCAGATGTCACTTTTCTTTGGCCCTTGCATGTGCGGAAAACGAGTCTGAAGCGCGGCGACGATCCGTGTGGTGTCGTCCACCGACAGCGTCGTCTGCGTGACATAGGCGATCTGGTCCGGATCCCGGATCTGGAGGCTAGCCACGTCGTCTTCGGTTTCGACCAGATGCATGTGACCGCCGTCGGCTCGGCACTGGCCCATGGTGCCATCGACTTCGGGGTGTCCTCGATGGCCGATCAGCACAACGTCGAAGCCGGTCTTGCAGTATCGGGCGACCTCAAGGTGCACTTTGGTCACCAGGGGACAGGTGGCGTCGAAGACGCGAAGACCTCGTTGCGCCGCCTGAGCGCGCACATCCTGAGAGACGCCATGGGCGCTGAAGACGCAGGTCGCACCGGTGGGGATCGCATCGATGTCGTCGACGAAAATGGCGCCCCGGGCCTTCAAGTCATCCACCACGAAGCGATTGTGGACCACCTCGTGTCGGACGTAGATCGGCGCGCCGAAGAGCTCGAGCACACGCTCGACGATGTCGATGGCGCGATCGACGCCGGCGCAGAAACCGCGGGGATTGGCGAGCAGGATGTCCTGGGGCATGTGGGTTCTGATCTTCGGATTGAGAATGATTACGGATTCTACCAGTCGCGGCGCCAAGGCGATTGCCGGTGTGACACAGAAGTCGGTCGTCACAGCAAGCCAGCTGGGATGCGATTTGACAGAAATCGCCGAACGACCGAGGTTCAAACAGACATTGGCCCCGCCCAGCGTGGATGCGCCGATCTTGATGCTGCCACCCTGCGCCGTGCAGATCTCGCGCACCACGGCAAGACCGATGCCATGTCCGGGCGCTGACTCGTCGGCCCGCACACCGCGTTCGAGCAGACGGTGCGCTGTGCCCGCGTCGATGCCGGGTCCGTCGTCCTCGACCTGCAGACCAAGGCCGTCCGGTCGGCTTGCTGCGGTGACCCGGACACGTGTCCGACACCATTTGAAGGCGTTGTCGATCAGGTTGCCGAGTAATTCCATCAGGTCGGCCTCGGCGCCGCGAAAGACAAGCGTCGGCTCGATGGTCAACTCGGTCTCGACGCGCTTGTCGCGGTAGACCTTTTTCAGCGAGCCGATGATGCGCTCCGCGGTGATCCGGAGAGGGACCGACGGGGCTAGCTGACCAGCACCGCCGGGGCCCGTGCGCGCGCGCTGTAGCTGGTACTCGACGATATCGCCGACCCGCGCAAGCTGTTCCTGGAGCAGCCGCGTGTTTCCCAAATCGGCGCCCGACTCACGGACTGCCCCGTCCATCACGGCCAATGGAGTCTTCAGGCTGTGCGCCAGATCTCCGAGGGCATGATCCAGTCGCCGCTGGCGGGCATACTCATGGGCCAGAAGGGCGTTCAGATTCTCGGTAAGCGCGCGCAGTTCGGTCGGGTAGTCACCGCGAATGCGACGCTGACGACCCGCCTCAACCGCGGACACCTCGGCCGCGAC
>JBATTL010000819.1:0-1703 GCA_049670525.1 Thiohalocapsa sp.
CCACCTGGCCAACAATCACCAGGACCGATGTAATTTAGCCATCCGCTATTTGGCTATCCAAGTTGGCCATTTCTGGGGTCTAGGCTTACACCCTCTACCAGGAGAGCGTCTTCACATTCGGGTCAAACAGCAGGCCCATCACGAGATCGGGAGTTCCCATCTGCACGCCGTCGATGAAGTCCTCCTCTGTCAGACCCGCAGCCTTCGAACAGGCCGCACAAGCGATCAATATTCCGCCGTCTTTCACGAACGCCTGAAGCATGTCTTGAATCGATTGACCCTCATCCTTCATCAGGCCATGGACGTGTGACGGACGCTTCTTGTCGGCGAGATAAATCCCGCGGACGTTGAGCCAGATCGCGACAGGCTTGTGACCCTGTTTGAGCACCTTCTGATGCGCGAACATGATCGCCTTGGCGGCGGCCCAGGTGTCGTCGGTGGTCAGGTTGACGAACAGTCCGCCTTTTTCCTCTGCCGCGCTAAGGTTCAGTGAAAAGCCGCTCAACAGCAGCGCCAGAGCAATTGCCAGAAACACGCCTTTTTTCATTCGGTTGATCTCCGGTTGAGGTTGACGAAAAAAGTTGGTGGATAAGGCTACCGGACGCAGTTGTAAGCGCAATGACATCATGCAGGACGTCTTCGTTTCCTCTTGCCAGAGCGCCTGGTCGCCCTCAGAACTTTGCCCAGACGCGGACCGCGAAGAGGTCGTCCACGTCGGCGAGGATCTGGTTGGGAACGGCACTGCCGGAAAGCCCCGGAGCCTCGAAGTCCCGGAACTAGTAATCTGCAAGCACCCGAACGTGTTTGTTGAAGCGGTAGGTGGTGCCAAGCGTCAGGGTCTCGAAGCAGCGCTCGGTGAGGCTGCTGTCCGTCCCTCGGTTGAGGCGATCATAACGGGCACGCAGTTCCCAGTTGCCGAACAGCGTATAGCCTCCATCCAGATACCACCCATCGGTCTCGTTCTCCGGTAGCACGTTGTAGGAGGAGACCAGCGCGCCGTTGTTGCTAACCGAGCCGGGGACAGCGACGCCGTCGGTACCATTGAAGATCATGCCATCGGCCTTGATCCACTCTCCGGCAGCGCGCCAAGGGCCACGGCGGAAGGTCGCCCCCAGGCCGTAACGCGTGCGATCGAAAGTCTCTTTGAGCTGCTGCGCGCCGACCCGGAGCTCGCGCCCGTTTAGCCAATAGTAGACACGCAGATTCGCCGTCGCGCTGCCGAGACTGTCGGCCAGTACCGAGGGCTCCGGGTCTTTCAGCACCGCCCGAGTGATCCGCCAGAACCTTACGTGCAATCTCCTGGGCCTCATTGATCGCATCGTCGTAGCCGATGCCGACAACAAAATCCTCGTGCCGGCTGTCGTAAGCCAGCATCTCCGCCGCAGGATCGATCCCGTACTCCACCCCAAGAGGTGCCGCGAAGCGTCCGCTGCCGACGCCGACCTCGAGTGCACGTCCAGTCCCCGCCGGCAAGGCTTGCACGGCGAGCAACTCGGACCGGTAGGCCATCACATTGCGCTCGAACCAAGCCTCGTAACGGGCGTAATGCTCGACGATGGGCGCGATGCTCGGCCCGACCTTGCTGGCCTCCCGCGCGTCGCGCTGACTCCTGCGGGAACCCGTGTTGTCCAGGCCGCGGCCTGGGTGCGTTCGGAGTGCAGACCGGTTGCGCACGCGTTGAGAAATGTCAGAGCGTTTTAGAG
>JBATTL010000820.1:0-6463 GCA_049670525.1 Thiohalocapsa sp.
CACGATGCATCGCTGGGTTAAACTCGTTCATGACCTGCCCTCCTCAAGGTGGCTCTGTGGTGATGGATGTCCGTCCTCAACATAACCCACGTGCGTTGAGGACGGGCAGGTCAAAACATCATGTCTATCAGGTTCAGCGCTACCTGCCGGGCCAATTCTACCACTGGCATGTTGATGGCGGGAGCCACGAGCTGAGTCAGCGTCAGTTGGTGGCGATTTGGTACCTGAACGATGTGCCCGGTCCGGGCGGTGAGACCCAGTTCCTGTATCAGAACCTCTGTGTCAGGCCTGAACGCGGCAAACTCGTGCTGTTCCCGCCATTCTGGACCCACGAACACCGCGCGGCGCGGCTGGAGGCAGGCGTCAAGTACATAGCGACGACCTGGATTGTGTTTGGCTAGCCAGTCTCGATTCAGTCTAGATGCCGACCAACTTCCGCAACCCCTGTTTTCATACGCCTTGGTTACGGCAGAGTCAGAAAGGCTGCGTGCTTCCATCCATCGTCGAGTTCACCGCGAATGCCTGCTTGACAGCATGCTGGCGCGCTTTCCCGCGTTTGCGGTATTGCCGCTTTTGGTGAATGAATCGGCGATGGAAGAAACACTGCGGGAAGCGATGGCGGCGCTGTGATTTTTTGCGCGTCTGTCGCGCGCGCGTTCCAGGGCGATGCCGGATAGAGTGCGCAAGCACCGCGATTGGCGCCCCAGCTTATAATCGAAATCCAGTGATATCCGAAGCCCCCCGGCGTCGTGGAGTTAGGATCGCGTCAGCAGGGTTCTGCAGGCGGTTGGAGGCTGCGGGCGCGGCTTCGGCTTGGATGACGACTTCTTCGGCGCCTTGGCCTCCGAGCTGAACCACCAGGCCAATTCGGAGCCGCAGCCGCTGCCCTTCGGAATCGGCGGTTGTTGCTTGCAGGATGGGCTGTCTTTGGGGCATTTCAGGCGCACGTGCATGTGCGCGTCGTGACCCCACCAGGGTCGCAGCTTGCGCAGCCAGCGCGCGTCGCCCTCTCGCTTGCAGAGTTCGCGCTTTATTCCGGGATTGACGAGGATTCGGTCCACCGTCGGATCCGCTGCAGCAGTTTGGATCAGAAACAGTTGGTCGGATCCCCAGTGGCCGTTCAGGTCCGTCCTGTTGGCGGCGATCACACTGGGTGGATCGCGCTCCTCCGGAGTTGATCTTGCGGCCTGCGCCGGGGAGTCGGCTAGCGTCAACCAGACGTCGACATCAAGGCCGTTCTGATGGCTGACATGGGATGAGGACATGCGCCCTCCGCGAGGTTGGGCCAGGTCGCCGATCATGATCAATCTGCCATTTCGTCGATCCATGGCTTGTCCTAGTCGGCGGACCAGCCGAATTGTCTCCGGATGTCCGTAATAACGATTTCGGTGACGGCGGATGCTGACGAAGCCGGTGCCGGACGACGGCAGCGCATCGGCGCCTTGGATGCAGCCATTGGAGGGGCCGCCAATCGAAACGGGTGCGCCGCTCGCGGTGACCTTAATGCGCGACCAGGCCGTCTCAGCGGCCGATGTCGCCCCAATCAGACCGGACAGCAGCGCGACGGTAATGATCCGCCCCGTGACCCCGACGACCGGGTCAGTCTGCGGCGAGCATTGCGTGTTCATGGGTTCCCCGATTCGGCAATGGCAGTTCAAGTCTCGATCTGCGGCGTCAGTCTATCTTGAATCGCGGCTGCCGAGGAGATTTCCGGGGCGACGACGCCGATTTTGGTGGATGGTCTGTCGTCATCCTCGTCCCCGGTCGTCTTGTTTCGACTTGCCTGGACTCGCTTCGGTACGCCCAGTTGAAACACTGCCTTTTGACAGCCTCGCAGCGATTGCGAGATATCGCCCGAGGTCGCGGACTACTCCGTTGTGGACAAGATCTCGAGTGTTGCGAGTCCGCCGAGCGCGGCGCGAATCTCTTCAACGGTTGGGGGATAGGCTTCGGCGGGGTCGGCGAGGACCCCGAGGCAGGTCAGGCGCATGAGGTTGGGGTCCGCGCGGTCGTCAAGCCACAGGTGAAAGCCGGTTTGTATCATCTGATTGCCACCGTCGCCATCACCACCATAGTCGGCAAACCGGAGCGTGGCGGCATCCGGACGTCGGATATCGACCACTTCTGCCCAATAGTTCTGGATGCGTTTGATTCTTATGGTCCCAGCCCGGATGGTCTGGGGTCCGTCGCGGCTGATCCGACGTACTTCGAGCGCGCAGGAGGTCCGATAGTTCGCGGCGGAGTTGCTGGTGCGGCCATTGACGAAGAACACGCGGGCCCGGTCCCGTCGAACCCTGACGGGTTGGTTAAGCGTGAGGGTGCTACCGGGCGCGATGTCGATCCAGTTGCCGTTGCTGGACTCCTGAATCATGGTCTGGCAGCCGGTCAGAGCGGCTATCCCCGCGACCGCCAGTATGGGAAGCATCGCGAACAGGACTCGGGGTGATTTCATTTCGGATTCTGGCAACTGCAACCGATCGCATAGTACTTTGTTCTTAACGGCCATCATGGGTTCTCCGGAAGACAATCTGTCGGTGAGACGACGATGACTTGATGCTCTGTGCCGACCCAGTTGCCGAGATAGCGGGCAGCGGTGTGCCCCGAGATGCCGGCGCCAAAATGACAATGCGAGCCACGTGCTGTCTCCGTTATTGATCAACGCGGTAGGTAAACGCTGACCTGCGTCACGCTAATAGACGTGGATCGAGGGTCGAGACGGTTGACTGGCATTACCACCTGACTGCGTTAATGCTTTCGTGGCTGTCGGTTCGTTGCCGATCGCTTTCGGTCTGTGCGGGCTAAGGGGTGACCCTTCGTTGGATCCGCTGTGTCAACAACCGCGTTAGGCAGCCATTGACGACGCATGTCGATCGGGCACGACTCACTGTAGAATCAAAGCTTTCGAGTCTCAATTCCTTCTTGCCATGCAGTTTCCATCCTTTAATCTTTTTGTCAGTACCTTTGGCCTCCTGTGCCTAAGCACATCGGTGGCGGCAATGTCAGTCCTGCCCGGATGCACGGCGAAACGGGCCGCCGATGTCACCCAATCGGCCAAATCCGGCGCTTATCTGGCGGATAGAATTCTGGTCAAAAAAAGCCAGCGTCGACTCTATCTGATGCGCGACGGCAAACCCTTTCGGACCTATCGAGTCAGCCTCGGGACCAGCCCCGTGGGCGATAAGCTGCGCAGAGGCGACAACAAGACGCCGGAGGGGCGCTATTTCATCGACTGGCGCAACCCGCGCAGCAATTTCACCAAGGCCCTACATATCTCCTATCCTAACCGCGACGACCGCCAGCAGGCATGGCGCGCTGGTTGGGATCCGGGCGGTATGATCATGATTCACGGTGAGCCGCGTGCCAGCGGAAATCAGGAGCTGCGGCGTCTGGTTAGCGGCGAAGATTGGACCCAGGGCTGTATCGCGGTATCTAACCTTGCCATCGACGAGATCTGGCGTTACACCAACGACGGCACGCCGATCGAAATCGTGCCTTGACAAAGGGACGATCCATCAGCACTTTTCGGCATCGTTGTTGGGGCTCGTGGTAATGGGCCCCTTCTGGTTGGAAGCACTGCGCGGGATCTTGTTCCGTACAAATTCGCCTCATCGACTTCGCTAGCGATGAAGGCTGCGGATTCGCAGTGTCGTGGAAAGGCGCGATTACCCGCATGAAATGACAGGGTTCCTTGAACAGCGCCGCGACGACGGTTAGCATTGCGCGCTCCAAACACGGGCGTAGGCGCAGGCTCTGAAGCAATTGTTACGGACGAGGCCGTGCCGGGAAAACGCCCCTCCCCGACATTCCCCATCGAGAAACATCCATGGCGAACGATACGAACGTGACCTGGCATGAGCATCAGGTCTCGCGAGAGGCCCGCGAGCGCGTACACGGCCACAAGGGCTGTGTCATCTGGTTCACTGGGCTCAGCGGCTCGGGCAAGAGCACCGTTGCCAATACGTTGGACCATCTGTTGGCAGATCGCGGTTTTCATAGCGCGGTGTTGGACGGTGACAACGTGCGTCATGGGCTGAATGCAGGTCCCGGCATGCTGCGCGAGACCCACGGCGAGGATTATGCGAAGCGTTTCGGTCTCGGCTTCACCTCGATCGACCGCGAGGAGAATATCCGCCGCATCGGCGCCGTCGCCCAACTCTATTGCGAGGCGGGGCTGATCGCATTGACGGCTTTCATCAGCCCCTATCGGATTGATCGCGATCGCGTGCGCGCGACGATGCGGCCTGGCGAGTTCATCGAAGTGTTTGTGGACACGCCACTGGACATCTGCGAAAAACGCGACCCCAAAGGTTTGTATAAAATGGCTCGTGCTGGCGAGATCAAGAATTTCACCGGTATCGACGACCCCTACGAGTCACCGGAGACGCCGGAGCTGACGCTGTTGGCGGGTCAGACTCCCCCGGACGAGCTCGCTCAGGACGTCATTGCGTATCTGGCATCGAAAGGCATCATCCCGCGGTCGGAAGATCGCTAGCGGCAAGCGTTTGCACCGGCGTCTCTATGGGCACGGCGCCGTCGTGTTTTGCGATCCGCATGCCCATTCGCACGCCGAGTTCGGCGACGACCTGAGTCGTTGCTGCGCACAGTCGCGTAAGCTCCGTGTCGGTGATTAGGTAGGGCGGCATCAGATACACGAGCTTTCCAAAGGGACGTACCCAAACCCCGAGTTCCACGAATCGCCGTTGCAGGTCCCGCATTGGCACCGATTCCGCCAGCTCGACGACACCGATGGCGCCCAATACGCGCACATCCGCAACTCCGGGCATCTGCCGACAGGGCTCGAGGCTTGTCGCCAGCTTCGATTGGATACGCGCGATGTTGCCTTGCCAGTCCTGCGCAAGCAAAAGGTCGATACTGGCGTTGGCAATCGCGCAAGCGAGCGGATTGCCCATGAACGTCGGACCGTGCATGAAGACGCCGGGCTCTCCACGCGAGATTGTGTCCGCTACATCACCGGTGGTTAGCGTCGCGGCCAACGTCAAATAGCCGCCGGTCAGTGCCTTGCCCAGGGTCATGATGTCCGGGCTGATACCCGCATGCTCGCAGGCGAATAGACGGCCACTGCGGCCGAAGCCGGTCGCGATCTCGTCAGCGATCAGCAGTAGGCCGAAGCGGTCACAGAGCGCGCGTACGCGGGTCAGATACTCCGGCGAGTAGAAGCGCATGCCGCCAGCTCCCTGGACGATGGGCTCCAGGATCACCGCAGCCAGTTCGTGGGCGTGTTGCTCGATCAAAGCGGCAAAATCGGCGATGTCGGCATCGGTACAGGGCTCGGCGAAACGCGGCGCCGGCGCCGGAGCGAATACTTGTCTCGGCAGCACGCGGCCGAATAGGCGATGCATGCCGGTGACCGGGTCACAGACGGACATGGCATCGAATGTATCCCCGTGATAGCCCGAGCGGACGGTCAGGAAGCGGACCCGTTCAGGGCGCCCCGCCGCCTGCTGGAATTGCAATGCCATCTTCATCGCGACTTCCACCGACACGGAGCCGGAATCGCACAGAAAGACGTGCTGCAGGGGCTCGGGGGTGAGTCGCACCAGCCGCTCGATGAGTTCCACCGCCGGCGCATGGGTGAAGCCGCCGAACATGATGTGGGACATCTTGCCGAGCTGTTCGATGGCCGCGGCATTGAGCACTGGGTGGTTGTAGCCATGAATCGCGCACCACCAGGAGGACATGCCGTCGATCAATCGGCGCCCGTCCATGAGCTCGATCTCGCAGCCGGCTGCACCGCGTACCGGGTAGACAGCATCACGTTTGATGGTGGACGTGTAGGGATGCCAGGCGTGGGCGGCGTCAAGTGCCAGTAGCCGCTCAATGTTCTGCCGCGGGGGCGTCTCGTCCGGCGGTGTCACCCAAGCACTTCCAATGCGCGAACCAGGGCCTTTAGGTCCGGCTCCTGGTCCAGCGCGCCTTCCCAGAAGTGGTACCGGCGCACTGCCGCCCCGTCGCCGACGGTCAGGTCGGCCATGAATCCGGTCGCGCCATCCGGCGCAGGATGATCTCGGGAGTTTCCGATCCCATCCAGTGCAGTCTTCAGGCGTTCCCGATGGGCTTCGTCAATCGTTCCATGGGTGGGTTTATGGCTGGTGTACTCGCCGGAGTCGATAGCGAAACTTCCGTCGGTGTCGACGGTGATGGTGAGCATGTAGTCGTCCTGTCCGACGACACGGTAGCGGATGCGGGGTAGCGACATGGAACAGGTTCCTGATTTGATCGGTGGCCCGGGCGGAATCGCGGCGACCATGCTGATGATAGCTTAGACTTAGGCGTCATAGGTTCCGCGGATCCGCAATCACTTACGCCACTACCTAACATTGGCCTGGATCGGATGATCGCGCGACCGGGGAGAGCCCGCCGATCGGGGTCGCATTTACCGAGGGCCCTTGCCGTCCAGCCGCTGCCGACCGGCCCAATCTCGCGCGAACTGCCAGGCAGTGCG
>JBATTL010000821.1:0-1582 GCA_049670525.1 Thiohalocapsa sp.
GCCTGTGGACCACCGTCACCGTAGGCGGCCGCGGATCGGGCGGTGGCGACGGCGGCGACGTGTCGGTGACGAACACCGGCACCATCTCGACGAGCGGCGCGGGCGGTGTCGGCATCTTCGCCCAATCCGTCGGCGGCGGCGGCGGAACGGCAGGCGACCTAGAGAACGGCTTTTCCGGTTCCTGGCTCGACCTCAATATCGGCGCCGGCGTCGGATTTCAGGGCAACGCGGGCGCTGGAGGAGACGGCGGCACGATCTCCGTGGACAGCGGTACGATCAGCACCACGGGCGCGCGGGCGCACGGCATCGTGGCACAGTCGATCGGCGGCGGCGGGGGTATCGCGCAGGTGTCCGGCTTCTTCGGGGACGGCCTGTCGACCTACGTCGGTAGCGGCGGCGATGCAGGCAGCGGAGGTGACGTCACGGTCAATACGACCGGCTCGGTGAGCGTCTCGGGTGCCGATGCGGTCGGGATCGTGGCGCTGAGCGCGTCGGGAACGGGCGCCAACAATACCGCTGGCGACGTCTCTGTGGATGTGGGCAACGACGTCACGGCGAGCGGTGCGGGCGGCCGCGGCATTCTGGCGTCCAGCGCGACGCAAGATAGCCAGGCTGGCGGTCGTGTCAACATCGCGATCGCCCCCGGCGCAACGGTCTCTACCGGAGCTGACGGTGCCGAGACTGTCGGTGTCCGCTCCTCCGATCTCGTCACAATTATCAACTCCGGCACAATCGAAAGCGGCAATGCCGACAGCTTCGCGCTGCGGATCGACAAGGAGGCGGACGTCTATCAGGTGTTCAACGAGTCAGGGGCGACCTTGACCGGCTCGGTCGTCTTGCCGTCAGCCGCTGGGCTCTTGGAAAACAGCGGCACCTTCAACATGGGCGCCCTGGTGTCCTTCGCCGGCCTCGACAATCCGGCCGCCAATCTGAGGGATGGCAACGGACTCGATCTCATGACGGGTGGCATGATTTCGCCGGCAGGCGTCGGCACGGTTGGAACGACCGACTACTACGCGGGCGTTTTCAACTGGACCGGCGGTACCTACGCGGTTGACCTTGACCTCGCAGCATCAGGCAACACTGCAGACCTCATCAGGACGACATTGCCGTTTACGCAAGCGGGGAACCCCATCGTCGTTGATGGCATCATCGCCCCCAAGCTCACCGCCTCGGCCGGCGCCGGATCGCTCTCGGGCAGTGAGACGATCATGACAAGCAACCAACTTTTCGACATCTCGTCGGCCGAAGTGACGCAGACAGCGGCGGTGACCTACCAGGTCAGGACATCGGGCGAGAACGCGCTAAGCGTCATGAACCTCGCCTACAAGGTGAGCGGGACGCCGTGGTCTGGCAACAAGACGGAGCGCGCTAAGATCCCCGACGGTCTGGGTGGGCGCATTGGCCGGAACACCAATGCGTTCGGCCGCTACGTTGAGGCGCAGCTCCTCAATCCTGTCGCCGACGGGGAGGCGGAGTTCGCATCTGCATTTCTCGCCAAAGTCCTCAATATTGAGGATGTACCGACCCTCTTGTCGGCCTATGAGGAGTACCTGCCCGAGGAAGTATTGGTGGCGACCGA
>JBATTL010000822.1:0-9564 GCA_049670525.1 Thiohalocapsa sp.
CACGATGCATCGCTGGGTTAAACTCGTTCATGACCTGCCCTCCTCAAGGTGGCTCTGTGGTGATGGATGTCCGTCCTCAACATAACCCACGTGCGTTGAGGACGGGCAGGTCAAAACATCATGTCTAATTTGAGGTTTCCTTCAGCTCCGTGACAACGTTTCGGATGCGGCGAAAGTCTTCATCGTCGTGCAGCAGAATCAAGCCGTTGTCCATCGCCACGTGGGCAATCAAGCAGTCGTTGGATGAGCGGACGGTGATCCCCTGGCGACAGCAGCTATGGTACATTTGAGCTGCGGCGATCGCGGCTTTGACCGGGTCTGGTGGCAGGTAGATTGGCTGCGTCTCGAAGTACCGACGGTACTTCGCGAACTGTTGGGGGTCAGCCGTGCCTTGGAGGATTTCCTGCAAGATGGTCGTGCATATCCCGATGTCGACCCCTGTCCTCAGCAGGGTCTTCAATCGCTCCACCGCCGGATTGGGGATCGCTTTGAAGAAATTGATCCAAACCGAGGTGTCGACGAGATACACGGCTAACTGTCTCCGCTCCGAGCCGCTTTGTAGTCGTACTCGGGGTCCATACCGTCACTGCCATACAAGTCCATGACGTTCTTGCGCTTGTGTCGATCGACAAACTCGCGCAAAGCCCGATCGACAAGCTCGCGCTTTGTCCTGATGTTGGATATTGCAAAGGCTTCTTCGACGAGCGCGTCGTCGATGACGATATTAGTGCGCATAGCGATACACCTCCCGATGTGTGCCTTAGGGGCATTGGGAATTGACGTCAAGCAAGCGAGGGCGAGGTTTTGACCAAAGTCCGGGGTCTGCCCTTTTGACTTTTTTCAATTTTTCGATCATAAAGACCTCGGGGCTTTCGATGCCGCATCGGGTTCTCTAAGTCGCTGAGGCCATGAGAAGGTTCCGGGCTCCCTTCGGGGCAAGCGCGCGTCAGCCAAGCGATCTCAAAAACTGCCGACAAGTCCATCATGAGGTCTCAGCCGGCTTCGCAGGCAGTAGGGTCAGGTCTCTCCGGCGGTGGTTCTCTGCACCACAGCGAGCAATTCCGCGCTGTCCTCTAGCCCCTGAACCGCTAACAATTTGGTGCTTCAACGCCTTGGCTATACGAGGCCGGCGACGTCGAGCAGTTGATTCCACGGCACTGGAGACAGCACTTCAGCGACTATCCGATGCGCTCGGAGTTGCATATCCCCGGCCCCTCATCAACGCTACCGCTCACACTGCGTCGGCGCAAACGCCCTTTGTTTCGCGTCCTCACGACGGCTGGGCCTTTCTCGGTGCCCCGGTGCTCCTACCGATGAGGCTGAGTAGCCACCCCTCTTTCCGCTTGTCGTATCCGTCCCACGCGTCTATCGCGAAAGTTGGTCTTTATGGAACATCGTGGCCCAGGCCATTGATGATCCCGAGACCTATTTCTTTAATAACCTTTACGGAGCTCGAAATTATAAGTAATATCAATCCACTGATCGCCACGCAGGGCCAGGGCGACTCACTGTTGTACCGCGACACAATACGGAGACTCTGACCATGCGACACGCCTACTTTGTAACCAATTTCGCCACGAGCACGCTGCTTGTGGCGATGATTGTGCTTTGCGTTATCGTCATCCTGCCCGCAACCGCATCGGCCTACGAACCAACGTCCGCCTTGGGAGGGTTTGGGCAGACCACGTTACAACAGCAGAGTGGAGACGTTGTAACCGCGGTGTGCACAGATCTCGGGAAAGACAATTCCCGCTCCAGCCAGCAGGAGGATCTTTTTAACCGCTGCGGCAACATGGTACAAAATGCCAATGCGCTTGCGGAAAACGGAAAGGACACAGAGAAATCGCTCGGTCTCGACGGGGATCAGCTTGGCGATGCCGTCCAGACCGTTGTCACCGAAGAGATCGCGTCCACCCGCACTATCAGCAACGAGATCGGCACCGGCCAGCTCAACAGCGCCATCGGCCGCCTCAGCGCGTTGCGCTCGGCCATCGGGTCGGGTGGTGGCGCTAGCGCCGACATTGCGCCTAAGTGGGGGTTTTTCGTCAACGGCCATTACGGTACCGGCGATCGCGATGGCACGGATCGCGAAGACGCGTTTGACTACGATCGCTGGGGCTTCACGGCTGGCGCCGATTACCGACTCAGCGACGATCTGGTCCTCGGTGGCCTGGTCAGCTATAGCAACATTGACAGCAATTTCGACGTCACGGAGGCCGTACCCGGTGGCGGCATTGAGGCTGAGTCTTGGGGACTCGGTCTTTACAGCACCTACTACCATGACAACTGGTACGTTGACGGCTTGGTCGCTTACAACCAGACCGACTACGACATTGACCGACGTATCTTGCTGCCGCTCGGCGAGGACCCCGCCCCGGGGGTCGAGGAGACCAACCGGACCGCCAGAAGCAGCACCAACAGCAATGATTGGACGCTAAGCATTGGCGGCGGTATGGACTTTAACAAAGCCAACCTGACCTACGGCCCGTTTGTACGCCTTAACTATATTAATGCCGATATGGACGGCTACAGCGAGACTGGCGCTATCGGACTCAACCTGAGCGTCGATGATCAAAACAATGAATCGCTGACGTCGGTACTCGGCGGGCGCATTAGCGCGGCGATGAGCCAGAAATGGGGCGTGTTGGTGCCTCAGGCGCGTGTTGGGTGGATCCACGAGTTCCTAAACGACGCCGATACCTTCACTGCAGTCTATACCGTCGACCCGCAACAAACCCCGTTGCTAGCACTTTCCGACGAGCCGGACCGCGACTATTTCACCCTCGGCGTCGGCGTCTCGGCAGTATTGCCGAAAGGTGTCCAGGCCTTTTTGGACTATCAAACTCTGCTCGGCAACAAGTACGTCAACGACCATCTGTTTAGCGCTGGTGTGCGTGCGGCGTTCTAACGGCTATCTTACCTGGTCAATCGCCGTTGACAAAGGAGATGGGAGCGAAGCGCGGCATTCCGCTAACCCTAGGATGCCGCGGGCCAAGAGTCCTCATCAAGCAGCTCGCTCTCCCGGAACGGGCATTCTCCAGGGAAAACGGCTGGCTGCAGACCGGTTTCGTTGACCGCGTTATGAAGGGCATCCGCAGATGCCAACTGGATGGCTTCAGTAAGGAACGACTTTAAACTCGGATTTAAGCGAAGCTCTCGAATGACCGGGAAAAGGTTCTGGGCTCAATTACCGGCAATTGCGCGTCGGCCAAGCGATCTCAAGAATGACCGACAGGTCCATCATGAGGTTTCAGTCGGCTTCGCAGGGAGTGGGGGCAGGTCTCCCCGGCGGCGGTTATCTGAGCCGCAGCGAGCACTCTGCGGCTGGTGTCTCGCCCCTGAAACGCCACCAATGTATCGCCACCAATGTAATGGTTCAATGCCTTCGACGGGCTATGTGGAGAGGAAAGGGCGGGCAGACCCATAGTAAGACGAGATCCAGATATCGCGCTCATCTCGACTCCGGCTCTTCATATCGAAGACCTGGGCAAGAGCGAACAGCGCGAGTTGGTGAATCGGATGGCCTCTCTCCTTGCGCACCTGGTGAAGCGGCAGATGCAGCCGGGCCGACGCGGGGCCAGTTCGGAAATCAGCATTCGGAATCAAAGACGCGGTATCGACGGATGCCTCAACGCGACTCCAAGCCTGCGCCCAAATCGCGAAGACCTCGAGTGGTGCGCTGGTATTTGTGACGACGCTACCGGTCAGGCAGCTTCCGAAACCGGGCTGTCTCAAGAAGTCTTGCCGGCACAATGCCCGTTCGGCGACCAAGCCATTTTCGATCCGGATTTTCGGCCGGACCAATGACCGGTATCCGCTGGACAACGACAGACGCGGCGGTTGCCGATGATGCGAATCTTTATCAGCCATTCCATCCGAGATCGCGATTTTGTCCTGTCAAAGCTAAAGCCGGCCCTGGAAGCAAGAGGCTCTGCCCCCTGGTGTTCATCCACAGATTTCAAGGCGGCGGCCAACTGGGAGCAGCAGATTCGGACCGCGTTGGCCGCATCTGACTGGTTCACTGTGGTGATGTCGCCGGATTCGCAGTGTTCCGAGTGGGTGCAGGCGGAGACCCACTGGGCGGTGGAACACATGCCGAGGCGAATTATCCCGATCCTGGTGCGCAGTTGCAGACCGATCGATCTGCACCTGCGACTGGGCACGTTGCAATACATCGATTTTCAGGCCGGCTTCGAATCGGCCTTTCGCGATTTGCTGCAGCTCATTCAGCACCCAGGGTTGGAGGATGCCGGCGAGGAATGCTCGGCCGAGTCGTCGGAGGAGACAGCACGCACGACGCTGATGAAACGCCCCAGGAGCGCATCGCTGCTCGTTCATGTCGTTCGCGTCAGTGCACCGGCATAGGATGAAGAACTGCAAATCCGGAACTCGGCAACGATTGGGCGCTCTGCAAAGGCGCATCTGCGCGTGGATGATGACTGCGTGTCTCGTCGCCATGTGCGCATCGATGTCGTTTCCTCGGATCGCCGCGTCGGGTTGACCGTGACGGACCTGAACAGCGCGAACGGGACCTTTCTCAACGGTGAGCCCATACAGACTCCAAGGTTCATCAAGTCGGGAGACATCGTTGCGATGGGAAGCTGCGAACTGCATGTTCGCCGAATCGATTGAACCGGAACATTGCGACCGTGTCGCCGCCATGCGCGTGCTAGCGAACGGGCGCAGACAATAGGCGGTGTTGGGCTGACCAGCAGGTTCTTATCGTTTCTGCCGACAACTGACACGTTACTTCTGGAACAATTGATAGGTCAGGGCTGGCGTCCCGCGCATGAGTTTCTGGTAGCCGAAGGATCTGATCTGGCCCTTGTTTGGAGGCCAGGGATCGTAGATTCTCAAAGTCGTGCCGATAGCCGTCCCGTCCCCGCGGATGCCCGCGATCACCGCGAAATGACCGCTGCTCCCAACCCCACTCAAATAACCCGAGACGTTCCAAAGAATGTGGGTCGCAACGGGTCCGCGACGCAATACATTTGCAAGCCCCATTGCGGTCCAGCTCTGTGGGTAGTGCATTCGAAGATTGAAATGTGCGGCATAGGCTTGGGTATGGGTCGGGTTGTCCAATTCCGAGTCATTCAACAACCCGCCGTCCGAGGCCAGCAGCGACGCTGGCACGCTGGAGCGGGGTATCGAGTACCGCAACAGCATCGATGTCGCCGCCAGCCAGCAAGCGGATGGATCATGCTGCGGCACGAGGGTCACCTGGTGCAGGACGGTGTAACGTTCGGCCTGACGAAGTGCCGCCCAGGTGCATGGACCAACCTCGCCATCTTCAACCAGCCAATACTGCTTCTGAGCGGCCAAGACCGCGCGCCGGGTATTCCGCCCGAATATTCCGTCTGGCTTGAGCTTAGGCGAGGGCCGTAGTCGCTCATTGAGGCTGTTCTGCAACTCCTCCACGGGTTTACCCCGCGCGCCCTGTCTCAATACTGTCATCCTCGCCTCCTGACTGTTGTCTGGTGAATTGGGTACGGCGTAATCCAGCCGGCTTGCGAGTGGCTCCGGCGTCATCGTCCTCCCGAGCATCGGACGCCGTGTTCTGACTTGCCTGTTCGGACTTCAGGTTGGATGTTGGCCAGGTCGCCAAGCGATCAGCTTGCCCCCACCCCGCTGCCGGTGCATTTGTTCCGCATTACTCAAAACTGTAGCTAAAGCCATCGCCTCCGACATCGATGGCGATCTTTGCCACGGGCCGAGCTTCCATCGTGCGCGTCAATAACTCGCGGCTGATCTCCGGGAGCACCGTGTTGGTCAGGATCGCGTCGACGACGCGAGCGCCGCTTTCCACCTCGGCGCAGCGTTTGGCGATGAGCGTGATGACGCCGTCGCTGAAATCGAGGGGAATACGGTGGTTCTCTTCGATTCGCCGCACGACGCGCCCGAGCTGCAGACGAATGATGGCCGCAAGCATTTCGTCGTTCAGCGGGTAGTAGGGGATCGCCACCAGGCGCCCGAGCAGTGCCGCCGGGAAGACCTTGAGCAGGGGCTCGCGCAGGGCGCTGGCGATACCCTCGGGTTCCGGCATCAGATCTGGATCCTGACAGAGCCCCATGACCAGATCCGTGCCCACGTTGGTCGTGAGTAGGATCAGCGTATTGCGGAAATCGATACGGCGTCCCTCGGCATCTTCCATCCAGCCCTTGTCGAACACCTGAAAGAAGATCTCGTGCACGTCAGCGTGGGCTTTTTCCACCTCGTCGAGCAGAACCACGCTGTAGGGCTTGCGCCGCACCGCCTCGGTGAGAATTCCGCCCTCGCCGTAGCCAACGTAACCGGGGGGCGAGCCTTTTAGCGTCGAGACGCTATGCGCCTCTTGGAATTCGCTCATGTTGATGGTGATGATGTTCTGCTCGCCGCCGTAGAGCGCCTCGGCCAGCGCCAGACCGGTCTCGGTCTTGCCGACGCCGGAAGGGCCGGCGAGCAGGAAGACGCCGATGGGCTTGTTTGGGTTATCGAGCCGAGCGCGCGATGTCTGAATTCGGCGGGCGATCATGTCCAGTGCGTGACGCTGCCCAATGACCCGCGTGTTTAGTGTTTCGGCCAGGTTCAATACCGCCTGGAACTCGTCCTTGACCATGCGACCCACGGGGATGCCGGTCCAGTCCGCGACCACCGAGGCGACGGCCTGGCTGTCAACGCTGGGGAGGATCAATGGACTCTCTTCCTGCAGGCTATGCAAGTTGGTTTGCAGTTCGCGCAAGCGCTCCAGCGTCGCCGCGCGTTCCTCATCCGACAGGACTGGCTCTGAGGGCGTTGCCTGATCCGCCGGATCACGGGTCTGAGTATTTGATTCCGAACTGGGAGTTTGGGCAGCGTCGGCAACGGACTCCGCCGCCTGCTCCAGCTCGCTTCCAGTGCCTTCGACGGGGGCAGCCTCGCCACGGAGCTGGGCTCGCAGCGCAAGTATGTCCCGTACCAACTGGCGCTCGTTGTCCCAGCGCGATTCAAGTGCGGTGAGCAGTTTCTGTTCCGTGGCACGCTTTGCCTGGGCCTTGGTCTCACGTTCGACCGTATCGACGCCGACCACTGTCTCGTGGGCGATGATGTCGAGTTCCGTCTGCAATGACTCGATACGCCGCCGGCAATCCTCGACCTCACCTGGGACGGCGTTTTGGCTGATCGCGACCCTGGCGCAGGCCGTATCGAGCAGACTCACGGCCTTGTCCGGTAGTTGTCGCGCCGGGATATAGCGGTGGGAGAGACGCACGGCGGATTCCAGGGCCTCGTCAAGCACTTGCACCCGATGATGTTGCTCCAGCGTCGACGCGATGCCGCGGACCATGAGAATCGCCTTGTCTTCGCTGGGCTCGCCAACCTGGATGACTTGGAAGCGACGGGTGAGGGCGGGATCCTTTTCGATGTACTTCTTGTACTCGCTCCAGGTTGTCGCTGCGACCGTGCGCAGCGTACCGCGGGCCAGGGCCGGCTTGAGCAGGTTCGCGGCGTCACCGGTGCCTGCAGTGCCGCCGGCACCGATCAATGTGTGAGCCTCGTCGATGAACAGGATAATGGGCTTCGGCGAGGTCTGGACTTCATCGATGACTTGCCGGAGGCGATTCTCGAATTCGCCCTTCATACTGGCGCCGGCCTGAAGCAAACCGACGTCGAGCGTGCGCAGCGTTACGTCCGTGAGCGGCGGCGGCACCTCTCCGGCGGCGATGCGCAGTGCGAAACCCTCGACCACGGCGGTCTTGCCGACGCCAGCCTCGCCGGTCAGGATCGGGTTGTTCTGGCGCCGGCGCATCAGGATGTCGACGATCTGACGGATCTCCTCGTCGCGACCGACAATGGGATCGAGTTCGCCATTGCGCGCACGTTCGGTCAGGTCGATCGAGAATTGTTTCAGCGCGTCCTGCTTGCCCATCTGCGCCGGTGCAATTGCGTCGCTAGTCTCACCGGGAGCCGCGCCGCCTCCCACGCGAAACCCGTCACTCGTGCTCAAGTTGGCCTCTGGGGACTCGGCGAGTAACTTGGCGAATTCCTCGGTGAGACGCTCGGGGCTGATCTTGTCGAACTGCTGCGAGATCCCTATCAAACCCGAGCGTAGTCCTCGCGTCTTCAGGACGCCGACCATCAAATGGCCGGTGCGGACTTGTGACTCGCCGAACATTAAGGTGCCGAAGACCCAGCCGCGCTCGACGGCCTCTTCGACATCCGAGGACAGATCGGCAATAGAGCGCGAGCCTCGCGGCAGGCGGTCGAGTGCGTCCGTGAAATCTTTTGCCAGGCGTGCGGCATCGAGATCGAATTGTCGGATGATTCGATGCAGATCCGTGTCCTGGTTCTGCAAGATCTGGTGCAACCAGTGCACGAGTTCGACATAAGGGTTGCCCCGCATCTTGCAGAAAACGGTGGCGCCTTCGATGGCCTTGTAGGCGAGTGGATTGAGCTTGCCGAAGAGCGCGGCACGACTGATCTCGGTCATGTTGTGACTCCTGCATTCGGTGCTGATCGTTTTCGTGGTTGCCGCGGCAACGGGTTGGTCGCCACGTTGAGGCTTGGGTCCAGCTTGAGATCATCCGCGTCCTTGCCGAGTGAGCCGCTCTTCAGCCAAGTCGTCCAGCCAAGCATTCCTGCCCGGCCCAGGCATGTCTGCGGTACTTCCGGCTCGGCCAGCACCGGATTCAGATCCCAACCGACCTGATCGCCAATGTAATTGCGCACAATGGCCGTTACCGCTTTGAGGCTCTTGCCACCCGGCAGCAGGCGCAGGTAGTCCGTTAGCCGCAGCGGTCCGATGCGGACTCGAAATTTCGACTGATGATCCCAGACGCGGCCGCCGACCGTCGTGGTCTGTCCAAGTGCACCGGTGTCCGGGGACTCGCCAAGTCGCCAGCGACATTCCTCCGGCAGTGTCAACCAGTGTCCGATGAATTCTTCAATTTGGACCGGCAGTTCGAGAAAACCGGCGAGGATCGCGCGCAAACCATCGGGATGCCGAGTCTGGCAGGAGAGATGGCCGGTGAAATGGAGCCTCAGCAGATCCGGCATCGCATCGCGCGCCATGGCCGACGGCATGCCGGTGCCTTCCAGTGCGCCAAGGTAGGCGCCGAAACGGTGACCATCGGTTCGGTCGAAGCTGATCGCCGGCTGGGCTTGCGCCCAGGCACGGTAGAACAGCCCAAGCATGCGATGATTGAATAGGTCGAGAAAGCGAGCGAATGTCGGGTCGTCGCTGTTGCGCATCCGGTCCCGCGCATAGTCGGTCAGGTGCAATGGCAATGGCCCATTGGGGCCGAGAAGCCCGAGAAAATGGACCAGCAATAGCGGCGGAACTCCGGCTTCGCGGCGTTGCAGTGCCGCGAGTTCGGCCGGCGCGAAGATCATCGACGGCGCCTGCCCGAGCCGGATCGGGTCGTCTGCGGCCTTAGCCGAGCTCGCGACGCGAGGCCGCTCGGGATAACAGCACTCCAATTGCCGAAGCGTCTGCAGGAAACTGAAGCGCCAGGGTTCGCGCTCCAGCTCGCTGAGCAGCGCTAGAGCGTCGGGCGCAGGCCGATGGTCGCCGGCCATCGTTTCAGCTCTCCGCGGCTGGGGGTGGTGAGC
>JBATTL010000823.1:0-2369 GCA_049670525.1 Thiohalocapsa sp.
GCCAGGGCCTTGGTCGGGAACAGATACAGCGCTTTGCCGCCACGACTGAGCACCGCATCGAGCACGGGCAGGTTGTAGCAGAGGGTCTTGCCGGAAGCGGTCGGTGTCGCCACTACCAGGTGTCGGCCGGCGCGCGCCAGGTCCCAAGCCGCGCGTTGGTGGCTGTACAGCCGATCCATCCCCCGCGCCGCCAGCGCCTGGGACAGATCGGGGTGCATCCCTTCGGGCAGCGCGGCATAGCGGGCGGCAATCGCCGGCATCGCCAACTCGCCAGTGATCCGCGCGGCGTACTTGCGCTTCAGGCCGTTCAGCAGCCATGCGACGCCATCGCCGCCCACGGCGCTATCCAACGAGACTCCGCTGCCACGACGCGCATAACGTTCCGCCGCCATCCCCCTTTTCGTCACCATCGACTGTCCCCGTGTCGCGTGAAATTTGCACCAGCCTAGTCTCTCAGGTAGCTCAATCCCCGAGTCCGCGTCTGCTCAAGCAGAGCCGTTAGCCGCGTTTGTGCCGTCGATGGGCGGTAGTAACTACAAGAACACGAACTGCATTTACACTTGTCATCAAGATTGAATTTTTGTAATTCATGACATCTTCTGTACTTGGAGCATCAGCCATGTCCGTCTCGCTATCACTGAGCGCTGAGGTGTACTTGCGTCTCGAAAAGCTTGCTGTCGGTTTCGATACGCCCTCGGACGTCATCGAGCGTCTGCTCAATGAGCATGATGCAAAGGGTAAGGATGATATGAGCGGGGCAGCATCCCGACCGCCCAGACCCATCCCCGTCTGCCACCCTCCTCCCGAGGCACCGAGTGAGCGGCTATACGAGAACCGCGAGATCCAGCAGCGTATAACCGCCATCGCAAAAACCTTCACCAAACAAGAGCTTGACCGACTCTGCGATCTACAGGTTTCAAAAAAGGAGTTTAACCTTAGCTTCCCGCTCTTCGTTCGCGTGCCGTCAGAGACGAATCAGACAGGGATAAGGGAAGCCCTTGAGGATGAGAAGGGCTACAAACGATGGACTTCGAAGTTTAGAGTCGTGCGGGACGGCTACATCTACGCGGTCTGCACCCAGTGGTACGCGAGGCAGGATGCGTACGTAAAGCGGTGGCTCGAAGCACACGAATCGCGACACGAGACTCCGTGATGAGGCGTTATCCCATTGTCATGGAAGCACGAAAGCCCGCGAACAGGTTGAAATATTGAGAGATTCGGGGTGGTGCCCGGGGCCGGAATCGAACCGGCATGGCCGAAGCCGAGGGATTTTAAGTCCTTTCCAAGACTTCCACCTCCTGCCCATCACCATCCCTCGGTTACCCTCAACGACCCTTTCAAACCTTGTCTTACACGGGTTCCCCGAGCATACTTAAGTCTGGCCCGGCCCCCGGTTCCCCTGTGGCTCCCCGGTCAATCCTGGGGCGGAAGTTCCCCCAGGGTTCCCCGGCTCCAACGGGCTCCGATGGGCGGCTAACACCCCGAGGAGCCTGACCACCACGACCTGGTTAGGAGGCCCCAGTGACTGCGGCTCAGTGTAACGTCTCCGAGAAGTCCTTGGACGCTTGGGTCCGGGATACCCTTCAGACCTACGATGACGATCCGACCTCGGTCGCTGCGCGCCATGGAGAGCGAAGCGAGGGCGCGTAGTCCCGGGTAGGCGTCGGCGCGAGCGTGTTGCCGCAGTGGCGCAGGGGCGGAGTCCCGAAGCTGCGGAGGCAACATGCAGAGCGCATCCGACACGCCGTCGAGCCATTTGTGGGTGCTGTCGTGTCCGGCGGACCAACGGGGAGTCGGGCACGGCAGCGCCCGCAGGGCGCACCCGGGCACAATGGCTGTCGCCGAGCGGAGTCATTTTGGCGACTTGGACGTCCCAAAATGTATCACGAGCACGGCGACACTCCGGCTCGGGCGCGTCTACGAGTATTTCCTCGGCAGCTTCGCCGGTGCCGAGGGCAAACGCGGCGGCGAGTTCTACACCCCGCGCTCGGTGGTGGGCCTGCTGGTGGCGATGCTGGAACCCTACAAGGGCCGGGTCTACGACCCTTGCTGCGGTTCCGGCGGTATGTTCGTGCAGTCCGAACGCTTTGTTGAGGAGCACGGCGGACGGCTCGGGGATATCGCCATCTACGGGCAGGAGAGCAACTCCGTCACCTGGCGGCTGGCGAAGATGAACCTCGCCGTGCGCGGCATCGACGCCGACATCCAATGGAACAACGAGGGCAGCTTCCACAAGGACGCACTGAAGGACCTGAAGGCCGACTTCATCCTGGCCAATCCGCCCTTCAACATCTCCGACTGGGGCGGTGAGCGCCTGCGCGAGGACGTGCGCTGGAAGTACGGCGTGCCGCCGGTTGGCAACGCCAACT
>JBATTL010000824.1:0-1920 GCA_049670525.1 Thiohalocapsa sp.
GGTTGGCGTCGAGCCATTGCTGCGTGCGATCGGCCCAGTCGGTGCTCAGGCGTTCCAGGGGGCGGTCGAGAAACTCCGCATACGCGGCGCACAGCAGCGCGAGACGCGCCGGGTCGGTGGCCAGTCGCTCCACCACCAGCCAATCCTCCCAGGGCTGGCTCAGGTTCCAGCTGGGACGGTCGATCTCGCTGTTGGGCAGCCGATAGTGCAGCGTCGGGCGCGCCTTCACGCGATCGTCGTCCACGCGCTTGCGCACCCGCGGCTCGTCCAGATGGGCGAACAACGGCAACATGTCCAGCGAGCGGTTACGAGTTGGGTTCGCGCCGAGATAATCATCGATCAGTCGATCTCGGTTCGGCGTGTAGCCCGCGTCGACGACAGTGCGGGCATAGGTCTTGGGGAAGGGATCGGCGAAGAAGGTTAGGCGCCGCGTCAAGTCCACCTCCGAGCGCATGCGCAGCCATTCTTCAAGGCACAGATAGGCCTGAAGGTAGCCACGGACGCTGTCGACGTCAGTGTCCGGCAACTCCGGGTTGAGCTGCAACCCAAAGGCATACAGGGGGTTGTCGCCGGTGCCGCGGGCGCCGGCGGTACGCAGTGCGGCGATTAGTCGGTTCACATCGGTGAGTCGATCCATCGGTATCGGCGGCCCGACGACCTCCACCGGTACGATGCACTCGGAGATGGCACGCAATACATCCTCGGCCATCTCCTGCACCATCCCACCACGATCATCATCGTACTCAAGTCGACCGAGGGCCTTTAGATAGGCGAAATCCAATTCCACCTGCCAGGGGCCGGCGGGATCGCCTTGGACCTCGAGCTCGTATCGACCCGGCTGCTCGAGCGGGCCGCCGAGCAAGTCGCCTAGCACTGCAGCCGTCTGCTCCAGCGACAGGCCGCTGAACTCGATTTCGACGCCCACACGACGGATGTGTCCTTGTGCGGTGTGCGTGATCGGGGGCAGGGCCAGGTGGGCTGTTTCGGTCGTTGGCATGCGCTCGCTCGTTCGTGTTCCTTGTTAGACCTCGAATCCTTAGAGGGCACCGAACGTCAGTGGTTCTCCAGCGCGCACCAAGTGCGTTCGCGGTGCGGCGCCAGGATGGCATCCAGGGTCACCGCGTCAAGGTCCGGGTGGTCGATCATCCGGTAGTAGGCGTTGACCATCGCGCGCTCGCCCGCGGCGGCTGCGCTAAAGGCGCAGCCGGGTTTCTCCGCCTGCAGGCGGGCACTGTCCACCAGTCGGCGGCTTAGGCGCGTATCGCCCAAGCGCGCACCGCCGAACTCGTGCTCCGCCCACTGCGGACCATCCAACCCGGCAGCCGGCTCCAGCGGTGGCGGACCGGCAGGTTCAATGACCCGCTCGCTCCAATTCCCGCAACGCACGCAGGCACCCCCCTCGCTGCAGCTGCCCGCGTGGATCACGCAGGTCGAAATGCTCACAGAGTCGATCCGCAAGCTGCGTGCGATTCTCGATATCCTGGCTCTCCAGCGTGACCTGGATCGTCTCAATGGCCGCCGCTTGCTCCAGCGTTCGCTTAATCTGGTTTTGCCTGCTCATGCCGCGACGGTAAACGGCAGCCATGCCAATGTTCAGTGGCTAACTATGGGGCATCGGCAGGGCTTGGCGGCGGCGCGTGGTCCGGGAGCCGCGGGGCGGTCTTGGCCTGGAAGTAGGTCTTGACCAGCCGCTTTTGCACCTGCCACGCGAGATCGTCGGTGAAGGACTTCGCGAGCAGCAGGTAGCCGGACTCGGAGAGAACTATGAGGCCACCCGGAGGACTGTGATTCCAAAGGGGAATAATATTCCCTTTTGAGAGAAATCAACGTGATGGAAGTCGTCACCCTCGGTGAAGTCCTTTTCTGGCATTCCGGAACATTCTTCCGGAATGCTTTTGCTTCCGGCAATGCACCTTGTCC
>JBATTL010000825.1:0-2300 GCA_049670525.1 Thiohalocapsa sp.
GCGGTCTCAATCGACCGGGTACGGCCTTGACAGGCTCACGGGTACCGCAGATTCAGGCGCGCCCAGTCGCGCGGCAATCGAGTTCCCCCAGGTGCGCGGGCGGCGGTGCGTTTGAGCTGACGCGATAAACGACAGGGCACGGTGCGGCGTTGTGCGGTAGGCGTTCGCAACTGTTAAACCGCGTCGACTCCGTTTCCTCCGATGAGTTAATGCCTGGCTGACGACTCAACATGAATCTCAGTATGATGCCGGCGTTTCTGATCGCGCTGCTGCTGTTCCCGGCGAGCTTGCCGGCAGGCGATGCGCGCCGAGAACCTCGGCGACACAACGCCGTTCACACAGCCGCTCCTGCTCGCGATCGCCAACCTCGACCAGCGTATCAGCACCACCACCGATACCGCCGACAGGGCCCGGCTGACGCACCAGCGCGCCCGCGTGCTAGAGCAACTCAACCGGGCCATCCTGTCCCGAGGTGGTAACGGCTTTGCACCAACGCTCCCCGCGGACGAACTGCAGCGTCTGCGCGACGCCGTCTCAAGTGCCCGGCGCAGTGGGGACAAGACCGCCGAGATGACCGCGATTCTCCGCCTCAACAGCGCGATCCTGGACCAGAGCTTTACGGATCTGCTGACGACGGTGGCAGATGACTGGATCAGATTCGCCCCAGCCGCGGACTTCAACCGCGCATTCGACAGCTTCAATCAACGAACCGCCTTTAATCAGGCACCATTCGGACGTGCCGTGCAGCATTTGGAAGCCGGCAAGGGGGCCACGCTCAGCAAGGCCGAGCAAACGCTAATCGTCGCGTATCGTGACTACAGCCAGCGCGCCGAGGTCTATGACGCCGTGGCGCAGTCGCTGTTCGGCTTCGTCAAGGGCGCGGCAACCAGCACTCGGCTCTTGCATTGGCTCGGCATCAGCACGCTGATCGGCGCCATCGACGCTCAGCCTTGGGCCATCGACCTCAACGCCAGGATGCTGCCGGGCAGCGACAACAGCATTGGCCAACTCATCAGCGTTGGACAACTCCTCGCTGCCGTCTTGTTGTTTCTGGCGTTGACCGGCGTTGGCCTGATTCTGCTGCCGATGCTGCTGCGCTTTCTGCGACGGGCCTTGCCGCAACGGGCGCAGAGCGCACAGCAGGACCCGACCGAATCCGAGCGCTTTCTGCGACTACTTGAGCAGTCGTTTCTCGGTCCGCTGCGCATCCTGTTGGTGTTGATCGCCATCGCGCAGGCGACGCGCATTCTGTTCTTGCGCGAATCCGACGAGCGCATCATGAGCGTGATCGGCAGTCTGTACGTCGTGCTGATCGTGTGGGCGCTACTGCGCCTGATCGACAACTTCGTGACGCTGTATTCGAGGGAGCTGCTTCGCCGCTATCCGACCCTGCGCGGAGAGTTGGTCAACTTCTTGTCCAGCATGACCCGCTTCCTGGTAATCGTGATTGCCGTGCTTTACCTGCTGCAGCACTTCGGCTTCAACATCCGCGCCCTGCTGGCCTCGCTCGGCATTGGCGGTCTGGCGGTCGCGTTCGCGGCCAAGGAGACCATCGCGACTATTTTTGGCTGCATCTCCATCATCGCCGACGACATGTTCCAGCAGGGCGATTGGATCGTGACACCGAACGGCGAGGGTACGGTGATCGATGTCGGCCTGCGCAGCACAAAGATCCGCACCTTCGACAACGCGGTGATCTTTCTGCCCAACGCCTATGTGGCCGGCATCGACGTGCGCAACTGGAGCCGGCGCAAACTGGGTCGACGCATCAAGTTCACACTCGGGCTCGAATACGGCAGCGACATGCAGCAGGTGAGGAAAACCGTCGACGACATACGCGCCATGCTGATCGCCCATGCGGACATCGCGGATAGCAGCACCGACACCACAAAATACACCAAGCAGCAATTGGGGAAGATCTCCGACGCCATGGATGGTTACGGCATCAAGCGGACGTTGCTGGTCTATCTCGATGACCTCGGCGACAGCTCGATCGACATCCTGATCTACTGCTTCTCGAAGACCGTCGACTGGGAAGGCTGGCTCCAGGTAAAGCAGGACGTGCTCTTTCGCTGCTGCGCCATCGTCGAGGCCAACGGGCTGAGTATTGCGTTCCCGAGTCAGACGTTGTATCTGCGCCAGGACGGTGGACAAGCGGAGGGTACGGTCGCGTCCAGTCATCGAGCCCATTCCTAGCGAGACTTCGCATCAGACCGACGAGGCGTGATCGCCGCTTCGGAACGCTTGGCAGCAATAATCGTTGTCGTTGTCGTTGTCGGATAGTCGATTACGACAACGAC
>JBATTL010000826.1:0-9521 GCA_049670525.1 Thiohalocapsa sp.
CTTCCCGCCTTGCCCGAACGGAGCGTCCCAAGCGCGCCAATGCGGCGTTGCAATCCTTGGAAATAGAGCCCGCTATTCCCTGCGCATTGCGCCTTGCCATGGCGCGTTTGGGACGCTCTAAGATCCATCAAATCCCCCCTGACGAAGTACGAGACTCAAGCTCACACAACGATCGCCCGTCCCGGCAACTGCCTCAGCCGGACCTTCGCGACCAACTGGACGACTCGTCAGATCGGAGCGCTGAGCGAGCAAGCCGCTTCAGCAAGGGCAGCCGCGGCACCGAGGAAAGGCTGATTTGTTGGCTACCCTCGCCACAAGTTTGGACGGAAGTCTACGATGGCGAGGCTTTCTACCCCGCACGGGAAGCGCCGAATAGTGCAGCGCATCCCCAACGCACCCGGCAAAGCGTGAGTCCCTTGCTTGCCGTGCGCAGCGATCACCGTCCGCGAAAACAAGAGTCCGAATAGGACCGCGAAATCGGCGATAATCCGGGCGACATTGGTAGTTACATCCGGAGTACAACATGTGGTCGATCATCTTTTGGGTATCCGTGGGCGTTGTCATCGGCTGGAACATGCCTCAGCCGGGCTGGGCGAAATCCTTGCAAGAACGTGTGATGGCTGCACTTAACGGCCGCTCGTAGCTCGATTCCACCCGGTATGAAGGGCAAGCTTAAATTGGCAGAACCGAATTGCGCTGCTCCGCCTTGCAAACACTGATGTACAAATACTTCCCTGAGTCCGATTCACACCCGACGGTCGATCGAGCGGGAGAGGGTCCGATGCCAAACCGAAAGTTCGCAAACCGCTTGGCCGGCATTGTGTTGACGACGCTCTGCTCGCTAAGCAATGCCGCCGGCAAGCCTGATGACGCATTCGCCCTTGAGGGTGTTGACTGGCAGTTGAGGCAGTTTCGCGTAGGCGATCTGATGCGAAACGCCGACGACGGCAAAGGCCGTTCGGTGTTTCGATTCGACAACGGCCGCCTGTCCGGCAGCGCCGGCTGTAACCGCTTGATGGGCGTCTATCATACGGGCGGGCAGAAGTTGAGCTTCGAGCCCCACACCGCCGCAACGATGATGGCGTGCCCGACCCCCATGATGGAACAAGAACGCGCGGTGATCGACGCCATTGGGCAGTCTTCTACCTATCGCATCGACGGCACCAGCCTCCGCATCGCCGACGCTGGCGGGGAGACCCTGCTTCTATTGACCAAGCGCGCGAGCCTGCCGCTGACAGGCACGAGTTGGCGGCTGACTTGGTATAACAACGGGCAACAGGCCATCGTGTCGGTACTCAAGGACACGGTGATCATGCTGCAACTGCGCGACGACGGCCAACTGGCCGGAAAGGCTTGTAACAGCTACAGAGGCGGGTTTGAGAATGAGGGCGACATGCTGCGCGTGGTCGGCCCCATCGCCGCGACGCGCATGGCCTGCCCGAGCCCGGCGGGGACCAGCGAGCAGGAGAGCGCCTATTTCGCTGCCCTTGAACGCGTTGCGGTTTTTCGAATCAACGGCGACGAAATGACGCTCATCGACGCCGATGGCTCCACCCTGGCCAAATTCAAGGGCGAATCGCTGTAAGCATTGGGCGGTTTCCGGTTCCGTATGATTGTTGGCCAGGATGGTGAATCAATCAGCGTCTCCTCAGTGCTCGGCCCAAGCATAATCGAAACGCCGCCGATATACTGTGTAATCCGCCGATTCGGCCGTCTACCGCCCCATCGCCATCATGCACTGCTGGGCCCGTTATTTTTTTTTTGCCGTCGTCACGGTGCTCGCCATTGGTCAAATGATGGTGGCCTGCGGCCAGACCGGTGATCTCTACCTGCCCGAAAAAGGGGCCGCCGACTCCGTGGCGCAACCGGTTCCCGTGCCACCACCGGAAGCCGATGGTGAAGGTCTGGAGGCGATCGATGACATACCGGACGCGGCGCCAGGCCCGATTTCGCCGCAAGCCGAAGGCGTTTGAGTCAACCCGATGGATCACTTCAACTACCGCGGTGAACATTTGTTCGCCGAAGACGTGCGGCTGGCGGACATCGCGGAGCGCTTTGGTACACCCTGTTTCGTCTACTCCCGCGCCACGCTGGAGCGCCACTGGCACGCATTCGACCGGGCATTCGCCCAGCGGCCACACCTGATCGGCTTCGCGGTCAAGGCCAACTCGAACCTGGCCGTACTCAATGTGCTGGCGCGGCTCGGTTCCGGCTTCGACATCGTCTCGGTTGGCGAGTTGGAGCGCGTGCTTGCGGCTGGCGGGAATCCGCGCCAGGTGATCTTCTCGGGGGTCGGCAAGCGCGCCGACGAGATCCGTCGCGCGCTGGCCGTGGGCATCCGTTGTTTTAACGTCGAGTCCGAGCCGGAGCTTGAGCGCATCGCCGCGGTGGCCGCGGAAACGGGCGCCCGCGCGCCGGTGTCTCTGCGTGTGAATCCCGACGTCGACGCCCGCTCCCACCCCTACATTTCCACCGGGCTGCGTGAGAGCAAGTTCGGCATCGACATCCAGGCCGCGGAGGCGGTGTACCGGCGGGCTGCGGCCATGCCGCAGATCCGCGTCGTTGGCATCGACTGCCATATTGGTTCGCAGCTGACGGAGCTGGAACCGTTTCTGGACGCGCTGGACCGCGTGCTGGCGCTTGCGGATCGTCTTGGGGGTCAGGGAATCGACATCGAGCACCTGGATCTCGGCGGCGGACTCGGTATCCGCTACACCGACGAGCAACCACCGGAGCCGGCGGTCTACGCCGAGGCCCTCGGCAAACGGCTTGGCGATCGCGCTTACGAGATCATCCTCGAGCCTGGCCGTGCCATCGCGGGCAATGCGGGCGTATTGCTGACCCGTGTTGAGTATCTTAAACGGACCGCTACGCACCGCTTCGCCATCGTCGACGCGGCGATGAACGACCTGCTCCGCCCGGCCCTCTATCAAGCCGTTCAGGAGATCGTGCCTGTGCGCTGCCGCGAGGACGCGGAGGCGCACGTATGGGACATCGTGGGGCCCGTCTGCGAGACCGGCGATTTCCTCGGCAGGGGGCGGCTCCTGGCTTTGGCAGAGGACGACCTGCTCGCCGTGCGCTCGAGCGGCGCCTACGGCTTCACCATGAGTTCCAACTACAACAGCCGGCCGCGGGCCGCGGAGATTATGGTCGACGGGGGCGAGGCGCACTTGGTGCGTCGCCGTGAACCGCTGGAGGATCTGTTCGCCGGCGAATCGATCCTGCCCTAATGCCCGGTCAACCAGAGGCGGCAGAACAGCGGCGCGGCAGAGCGCACCCCAGCTCGATCTCAGATTCATCTGAACGGGTGCATTGTCATTTGCGAGTTTAGACAGGCGGCTCCTCCGATGAAACGACGTCCCGAGCCCGAGCTGATGGATACCGAGGAGCAGGCCGCCGCCTATGCGCAGGCCGACTTCACCGAGTCCAACACGCTGTTCATGCGGCTGCTCGACCAACAGAACCCCGGGGATCTGATTGACGCGCGGGCGCTGGACTTGGGCTGCGGTCCCGCGGACATCGTGATCCGCTTGCTTCGCCGCTATGCCAAGGCAACCTGCGATGCCCTCGACGGCAGCCAGCCGATGCTTGACCGGGCGCGCTCCGATATCGATGCGCTTCCCGGCGTTGCAAAGCGCGCGCGGCTGCTCTGCGACGTCTTGCCATCACCGACGCTCGAGTCCGGAGCCTACGACCTGATCCTCTCCAACAGCCTGCTCCATCATCTGCACGAACCCCAGGTCCTCTGGCGCACGGTGCGCGAAGTCGCCAAGCCGGGCGCCCTGGTGCTGATCATGGATTTGATGCGCCCGGCCTCGGCTGGCTGGGCTGCGGCGCTGGTGGAGACATATGCCGGCAGCGAGTCGGCTGTGCTCAGGCAAGACTTCCGCAACTCGTTATTCGCCGCTTTCGAGCCAGTGGAGGTCACCGCGCAACTGAAAGTCGCCGAGCTGGACGACCAGCTGGAAGTCCGGGTAGTGAGCGATCGACATCTCGCGGTCTGGGGACGCTTGCGCTGATGCGGCTGCGATTCACAAAAATGCAGGGCCTCGGTAACGACTTCGTCGTGATCGATGCGACGGCTCAGTCTGTGAGCATGACACCGGAGCTCAGCAAGTTCTTGGCCGACCGGCGCTTCGGCATTGGCTGCGATCAGGTGCTCCTGGTCGAACCGGCGCGCGACCCGGGCACCGATTTCCACTACCGCATCTTCAATGCCGACGGCTCCGAGGTGGAGCAATGCGGCAATGGTGCCCGTTGCTTTGCGCGCTTCGTCCGCGACCAGGGTCTCACAAGGCGCGATGAAATCCGGGTGGGGACAGCGGCCGGCACAATCACGCTTTTTGTCCAGCCAGACGGGCAGATCAGCGTCGACATGGGTCCACCGCGCCCGGAACCAGCAGACGTCCCGTTCATCGCGGATCATCGGTCCCTGTCCTACGACCTGACTCTCGATGGCGATACCCTGCGTATTGGCGTCCTGTCCATGGGCAATCCGCATGCCGTGCTTCGGGTAGACGACATCGCTCAGGCGATGGTGGCGAGCCTGGGCCCGCGAATCGAGCACGACCCTCGATTCCCCAACCGCACGAATGTCGGTTTTATGCAGATTATAGAGCCCGGCCATATCCTCCTGCGCGTTTGGGAGCGTGGCACCGGCGAGACGCTTGCATGTGGAACCGGCGCTTGCGCTGCCATGGTCATCGGTCGCATCCAGGGCCATCTGGACGAACGCGTACGCGTGACGCTTACGGGCGGAGACCTTGTGATACATTGGCCTGGCATGGGCGCCAGCGTGACCATGACCGGGCCCGCAACCAGTGTTTACGATGGAGTCATCACGCTATGAGCACCGGCCAGGCGGAACGCACAGATAACGACGACGCGGCCGTTGCCGCCTACCTGCTGCGAAATCCGGACTTTCTGGTCCACCACCCCGAGGTGCTCGCCAAACTGCACATCCCCCATGGCGCCGGCGGTGCCATATCACTGATCGAGCACCAGGTCGCGGTGCTGCGCGAGCAGCTTGGCAACGAGCGCGGCCGGCTCAATCACTTGGTCACCCGGGCTCGCGACTACGAACGTCTTTCCGGCAGGTTGCATGAGTTGACGGTAAAACTGATCGTCGCGCGAGACATGGGACACGCGCGCAACGCGCTGGAGGCGGCCCTGCGTGAGGAGTTCAATGCCGAGGCCGTGTCGCTAAAACTGTTTTCGGTTGATTCGGACAAGCGCGCCGACGACCCCCTCGTCAACGCGTTCGCCAGCTTTGTCGATCGAGACCGTTGCCTGTGCGGTCCGATGCTGCCTGAACAAGCCGGGCACCTATTCGGCGACGAGTCACCCGCGATCCAATCCGCCGCGCTGATCCCGATCAAAGGCCAGGACCAGACCGGCGTGCTCGCCATCGGCAGCAGCGACCCGAAGCGCTTTACATCTGACATGGGCACGGAATTGCTTGAGCGTCTCGGTGCGATCACCAGCGCTAAGCTGGTCGACCTCGCGCATCGTCCGGACCGCTGAAGCGCGAGCCTCGACATGCCGTCCGAATCGGACTCCGCGCGACGGACGGGTCAGATCGAAGCCCAGAGCGGCGACGCGAGTCTTGACGCGTTCCTGGGGCATTTGGCTTACGAACGGCGTGTGTCGCCACATACCGTCAGCAGCTACCGCCGCGATCTAGCACGCGTCCTCTCGTGGCGGAACGACGAGGGGCTCCGCGAATGGGGGGCGCTGCGCGAGGGCGACGTTCGGCGCTATATCGCTGGACGGCATCGCAACGGTATGTCCGGCCGTACCCTGAGTCGCGAACTCTCAACCCTGCGGAGTCTGTTCGAATACCTACTCCGGGAGGGCCTCGCGAAACAGAATCCGGCTCGCGGCGTACGCCCGCCGAAAAGCGGCCGCAAGCTACCAAACACCTTCGATGCCGACCAGCTGACGGCGCTGATTGACGCGGGTCCGGATCAGGGCGGTAACAACGACCCCCTGAGCCTGCGCGACACCGCGATGGTGGAATTGTTCTATTCATCGGGCCTGCGTCTGGCCGAGCTGATATCCGTCGACGCACGCGATATCGACTCCGCCGACGCGACGCTGACCGTCATCGGCAAAGGCGCCAAGACCCGCCGCGTTCCGGTGGGCTCAGCGGCGCTCGACGCCATCCAGACTTGGCTCAAGGTGCGCGATCTCCTCGCAAATGATGACGAGCCGGCGCTGTTCGTCAGCGCTCGCGGTAATCGCATCCACCCGCGCACCGTGCAGCAACGCCTAAAGCATTGGGCGCAGGTCCGCGGCGCGGCGCGAAACCTGCATCCACACTTGCTGCGACATTCCTTCGCCAGCCATTTGCTGGAGTCTTCCGGTGACTTGCGCGCGGTGCAGGAACTGCTCGGCCACGCCGATATCGGCACAACACAGATCTACACCCACCTCGACTTCCAGCACTTGGCTGATGTCTATGACAAGGCCCATCCTCGGGCGCGTCGGAAAAGCTGACCCGGCAGGGGTTCGATGCTGCGTGTTGTGGAAGCCAGCCGCCTGCAGACGCCTCACAGGATGCGGAAATCAGCACGCTGCGGTCGCTGTTGTCACTTTCAACGCGAGGCACAGCATGAATCGCAAAAAGAGAGGCAGCAAAGTCGTGATCTACAGCGCGGCGTCCTGCGCCCATTGCCGGCGTGCGAAGGCTTTCATGCGTACTCGGGGGATCGCGTTCAGGGAGATGGATATCGGTACCAACCCGAGGGCTCGCAAAGAGTTCGGGCGGCTCAGTGCACGCGGTGTCCCGGTCGTGTTGATCGGAGGTGAGCGTCTCGATGGTTTCGACCTGAAACGCCTTCTTGCGCTGTACGAAGATTGACGACCGGATCTGACCGACCGACGCGACATATCCCCAAGAAGAAGCTGCCGATACCAGCGGTATCGGCAGCCGGGGGAAGGGCCGGACGCGGCAGGTGGGGGAGGACTGGCGGACCTTTTGGGGACTCAGTTCGTGAGTCAGCAGCTGATCCGCCTGGTCTCCGCCAGGGACAAGACTGTCGTGGACGTCCTCGCTGGATCTGGTGTCTTTGACAGCTTCGAAACCGCGATGAAAGCCTCCGGATTGGACAAACAACTCGCGGAGGACGGCGACTTCACCGTCTTCGTACCGAGCGACGAGGCATTCGGTCGCATGTCCGATAAGAGCAGGAACGCGCTGCCCGCTAACGAGACTGCGATGAAGGTGCTGCTCGCCAAGCAGGTCGTCACCGGCCGCAATACCGCCACCGACCTAATGCAGATCCCGCAACTGCTGCATGACGTGTATTCGCTGCTGCTCGACGCCCGCAGCATTTGCCGCGGTCGCCCCTGGGGCGAGACCCTATCTGCATCAGGCGCTGTAGGCGGCCGCCCGGCCACTGCCAACGCTGCTTCAACAGAGGATTAGTTCGGGCGACGTGCGCGACGCTTGAGCCAGACCTCCAGCCCCTGAGCGTTCAGCTCGAGGTCCACTTCCAGCAGTTCTGACATGGCGGCATCCGTCAATGCGCAGCCGCGTCCTCGTGCATCGGCAAGCAGATGGGCCGTGATCGCCGCTTTGATGCGGTCCTGCCGGCCGGCATCGGCGCTGGTCTCTTCGGCAAGCGCAATCGCCGCGAGATCACGGACACTTTGACGCACCCGTCCAACGAGCTGGGCAGGCGCATCGATACGGCAATAATGGGTCAGGAACATGCAAGTCGGGTCGAACGCCATCATCCGGTCCAGACTGCGCTGCCAGGCATCCGGGTCGAAGGCCACCGGTGTGGTCGGCGCGAACAGCCACGGGCCGGCGGCCGTATCGAACTCCCGGTAAGAGACGCCGAATGTATCCCCGGTGAACATACCGCGGCTGGCCTCATCGAAGATACAACCGTGGTGGTTCGCGTGGCCCGGCGTGTCGATAAAGATCAGGTTGCGCCCATCAAGGTCGAAACTCTCGCGATCTTCGGCAACGATGACGCGGGACTCAGGGATGGGTGTCATCGCGCCAAAGTCCCGGGCAAAGGCCTCGTCGCCATACACGGCGGAGGCGCCCGCCGTGAGCTTGGCTGGATCGATAAGGTGGGGCGCTCCCTTCGGGTGTGCGACGAGCGTGGCATTGGGGCAGGCGGCCATCAGCGCACCAGCACCGCCGGCATGATCCAGATGCACGTGGGTCGGGATCACGTAGTCAACATGCGCAGGCGTCAGTCCTAGCTCCTCAACGACACCAAGCAGGCCGGGCACCGTGTTGGTGGTACCGGTGTCAACGAAGGCAAGCCGGTCCCCGGCGCGGATCAGATAACAAGCGGCGAGACCATGCCGGTAAAGGCTGGTCTCGACACAATAGACGTCTTCGGCGACGGCTTGGTAGGGGGCGATGGACATGGCGACGGTCGTGGGCATATTGGAGACGGCCCGCATCTATACCGCGTCGGAACAGGAGTCGGCAACCCGCATTTCAGGAAGCAGCCCAATGCGCAAAAGCAGAAGTGCTCCTGCGAAAATTGGCTTGCGGGGCGTAGAATGCTGGGTCAGACAGGCACAACCACAGGTTCGAGATGGAACAGTTTCATGGCACGACGATCCTCTCCGTACGCCGAGGAGGTTCGGTAGTGATCGGCGGCGACGGTCAGGTATCCCTGGGCCAAACGGTCATGAAGGGTAACGCCCGCAAGGTCAGGCGGCTATACAAGGGCGGCGTGATCGCAGGTTTCGCTGGCGCCACGGCGGACGCCTTCACGCTGTTCGAGCGTTTCGAGGGCAAGCTGGAGAAGCATCAGGGCCATCTGACGCGCGCGGCGGTCGAGCTGGCCAAGGACTGGCGCACCGACCGCATGCTGCGCCGGCTTGAGGCGATGCTCTGCGTGGCCGATCACGAGGCGTCGCTGATCATTTCCGGAACCGGCGATGTGCTCGAGCCGGAGCGCGACCTGATGGCTATTGGATCCGGCGGCGCATTTGCCCAGTCGGCTGCGCGGGCGCTGTTGGAGAATACCGAGCTCGGGGCCCGCGAGATCGTCGAGCGAGCCTTGGGCATTGCCGCCGACATCTGTATCTACACCAACCACAACCTGGTGCTCGAAGAATTGGATGCGGCTTGAAGACCGTGTCGCGCACGACCTTAACGGGCCAAAGAGTTTTTGACCACACCCCATTTTCGTCACAGCAACGGCTGCCGGACCGCGGCCGGCTCCGGCAATCTACGGTAGACGCCCATGTCCGAGATCACCCCCCAACGCATCGTCAGCGAACTCGACAAGCACATCATCGGCCAGCATGCCGCCAAACGCGCGGTGGCCATCGCACTGCGCAACCGCTGGCGGCGGGCGCAAATCGCAGAGCCTATGCGCTCGGAGATCACGCCGAAGAACATCCTGATGATCGGTCCCACCGGCGTCGGCAAGACCGAGATTGCGCGGCGGCTGGCGCGACTCGCCGATGCGCCCTTTATCAAAATCGAGGCGACCAAGTTTACCGAAGTGGGCTACGTGGGGCGCGATGTAGAGTCGATTATT
>JBATTL010000827.1:0-4315 GCA_049670525.1 Thiohalocapsa sp.
TTCAACAGGTACAAACTGATTTCGGAGAGGATCGGCAGTGAAAACAGAAATCTTGCAAAGCTTCGCAGAGAAAAAGCCGGCATCATGCACGACCTCCTAACCGGCAAGGTCCCGGTCAACCCCGACCCTCCCGAGCCCAACCATGCCTGACCCCGCGGCGACCGACCAGCCCACCTGCTGGATCATCGCCGGCCCCAATGGCGCGGGCAAGACCACCTTCGCGTTGACGTACCTACCCGAGGCCGTCGGCTGTAGCCGCTTCGTCAACGCGGACCTGATCGCCGCGGGCCTGTCGCCGTTGGTCCCCGAGCGGGAGCTGGCCGCCGCGAGCCGGCTGTTCCTGACGGAGATCGAGGCCCACATCGCCGCACGGCAGGCATTCGCCTTCGAGACCACGCTGGCGGGGCGCGGTTACCTGCGGCTGATTCGCCGCCTACGGGCTGACGGCTGGCGGGTTGAGCTGATCTATTTGGCGCTGCCCAGCGTCGAGCTGTCGCGCCTGCGGGTCGCCGAGCGCGTGCTCCATGGCGGGCATGACATTCCGACAAAGGACATCGAGCGGCGCTTCCCGCGCAGCCTGCGGAATCTGCTTGACCATTACAGCGTTGCGGTGGATGCCTGCCAGTGCCTGATCAACCCCGGACAGGAGCCGGCGCTGGTCTTCGAGCAGCGGGGCGACAGCCGCAATGTCGTCCATTCCGGCTATTACCAGCACCTGATTCAGGAGGCCGAACGATGAAGATCGACCACGCGCCCCCGTCGCCGGAGGCAACCCGCACCCGGGAGGCCCTGTGCGATGCCGTCGCCAACAAGCTCGACGAGAAGCGCCGGCTGGGACACTACTATGTGATCTGGCGCGATGGTCGCGCCGAGCTCGTGGGTCCCGACGCACCGTCTGCTGACGTTCGACAATCCCGAGACGCCGCGGACCGATGAGCGCCTTCTCTGGCCGAAGGGGCAATCCGCTCCGAAGATTTGCGACCATGCTCCGTAGATTTGCCGGCGCGCTCCGAAGATTTGAGCGAGCGCTCCGAAGACTCGGCCACCGATAGCCGGCAGGCCGATATTTGCACCGCGTTCTGTGCGCGTGACTCAGAAACGGACCGGGACGAGAATTGAGAATGGAGCAACCGAAAGCGTCTTCCAGCTCCGGGGTTGCAACCTCAAAGCCGCATGGGAACGAGACGATGCACCCGCGCCCACCGATTCAAGCCAAGCAACCGCCTGAACCTGCATGCAGCCCCACTACCCCAACCTGAACCCGGACAAGGCCCTGCTCTGGCGCATCGTCCACCGGGACAATCTGCCCTGGATCTGGCAAAACGGTCTGCATTGTGGCAACAGTCAGGTTCGGTGCGCGAGTTGGGTCAACATCGGCAGCGCCGACCTGATCAGCAAACGGGCGATTCATCCGGTGCCCGTGCCGCCGGGCGGCACGCTGAACGACTATGTGCCGTTCTACTTCACGCCTTTTTCGGTGATGATGCTCAACATCCACACGGGGCGAGGCGTTCCACAGCGTGCGAACGAGGAAATCGTCATCCTGGTGTCGTCTCTGCCGCATCTTTGGGACCAGGGCATTCCGTTCCTGTTCACGGACATGCACGCCTACTATCCTTGGGCAAGCTTCCTCGCGAATCTAAACGACCTCGGCAAGATCGACTGGGGGATTCTGCAACGCCGCGACTTTCGACGCGACCCGAACGACCCCATCAAGTTCGAGCGCTACCAGGCTGAAGCCTTGGTGCACAGGCACTGCCCGGTGACTGGACTGCTGGGGGTGGTCTGCTACACCAAGACCATGAAGCAACAGATTGAACAGCAATTAGTTACACGGGGAGTCGTGCTGCCCGTTTACGTGCGCACCGGTTGGTACTTCTGATGATCCGATTCACCCAAGGCAACCTGCTCGAGGCCGACGTTGAAGCGCTGGTCAACACCGTCAACACGGTTGGCGTAATGGGCAAGGGCATCGCGCTGATGTTCAAGGAACGCTTTCCGAGGAACATGGCCGAGTACGCCCGGGCCTGCAAGGGCGAGCAGGTGCGCACCGGCAAGATGTTCGTCACTGAGACCGGCGAGCTGATGGGGCCGAAGTGGATCATCAACTTCCCCACCAAACGCCATTGGTGTCACCCTTCGAAGATCGAGTGGATCGAGGATGGGCTTGAGGACTTGGAGGTGTTCATCAAGCAGGCAGGCGTCAAGTCCATCGCGCTTCCGCCGCTGGGCTCAGGCAACGGTGGGCTTGATTGGATCAGGGTGAAGCGCGAGATCGAGACGCGACTAAGTGATCTGACCGATGTCGAGATCCTGGTCTACGAGCCGTCGCCGAAGTATCAAAACGTTGCCAAGCCCAAGGGCGTCCAGAAACTGACACCGGCTCGCGCCCTGATCGCCGAACTGGTCCGCCGCTACTGGATACTGGGCATGGAGTGCAGCCTGCTGGAAATCCAGAAGCTGGCCTGGTTTCTGGAGCGATCCATCAAGGCTCAAGGCGTCGACGACCCCTTGGACCTGCGCTTCCAGGCCAACAACTACGGTCCCTATGCCGACCGGCTGCGACACCTGCTGGACGGGCTCGATGGTAGTTATCTGAAAAGCGAAAAGCGCATTTCGGATTCTTCGCCCCTCGACGTGATCTGGTTTGACGACGCCAAGCGCGACTGGGTCGAGACCTATCTGCAGGCGGAGGCCAAGGCGTACCTGCCGGCGCTGGAGCAGGCGACGGCCGTCATCGACGGGTTCGAGTCCCCCTTTGGCATGGAACTGCTGGCGACGGTGGACTGGCTGCTCTCCCGCGAGGGCTGCCAATCGGATCTGGACGCCATCATGGAGGGCATCGGTCACTGGCCGGCCGGAGACAAATGGGCGGCACGAAAGCAGAAGCTGTTCGACCGCCGCTCGGTGGGCATCGCGCTGCAGCGGTTGACGACGGCGGCGATCTGAGCGACCGAACGTCCGGTGGCAGTCGAACCTGCCCCGAAGATTTGGTTCGCTGCTCCGAAGATTTGACGGCTCTAAATCTTCCGAGTGCGGGAACGCGATGCGGAACCTTGGCCACGGGGCAAGCTGGTGCTATCACTGCTATCATTGCGACCCTAAAGTGACTCGAAGCGGAGACAGCCATGGCCAACCTGTTGGTACGCAATGTCGGTGACGAAATCAGCCAGGCGCTGAAGGAGCGCGCGAGCGCCCATGGGGTCAGCGCCGAAGCGGAGCACCGCCGCATCCTGGAAGAGGCCCTGCTGCGGCCGAAGCGGAGGAGCTTTCTGCAAGTGCTCGCCGACATGCCGGATGTTGGCCACGACGAGGACTTTGCGCGCCAACAAGACCAGACTGCGCCGCCAGTCTTCGACTGACCCGTTGCCGCGATGTATCTGTTCGATACCAACGTGGTCAGCGAGCTGCGCAAGGGCGAGCGGGCCGACGCCGGTGTATTGCAACTGGTTCGCGCGTTGGATGCCCGCGATGCGCGCGTCTACCTCAGCGTTGTCACCCTGGGCGAGCTGCGGCGCGGTGTGGACCTGCTAAGGCATCGGGGCGATGCGCCGCAGGCCGAGCGGCTTGAGGCGTGGCTGGGTGTGCTGCTGGACGGCTATGGGGATCGGGTCCTGGACTTCGGGCGCGAGGAGGCCCTGCTGTGGGGGCGGTTGCGTTGTCCCCACCCCGAGAATGCCCTGGACAAGCAAATCGCCGCCACGGCGCTGATCAATGACCTGACGCTGGTCACCCGCAACACACGTGATTTCTCCGCCACCGGCGTCGCATTGTTGAACCCGTTTTCGGGAGCATTGGCGCCATGAGCGAATACACGGAAGTAGAGCAACCGTTCCTGCACCAGCTGCAGGCCCTCGGCTGGCACATCATCGACCAGGGGCCGGACATCCCCGCGGACCCGGCCAAGAGCCTGCGGCAGGGCTTCCGGCAGTGGATTCTGCCGGAGCTCTTCGCGCAGTCCGTCAGCGCCATCAACAGCACGGCAGGCGGCAAGCCCTGGCTCACCCCGCGCCAGCTCCAGGACTTGCAGGACCAGATCCTGCGCCAACCCAACCGGACCTTGCTGGAGGCCACCGAGGCGGTCCAGCGGCTCCTGCTCAAGGCCCAGGTGGACGTCAACGAGGTCACCGACGAGCAGGACCCGGTGGTGCGGCTGATCGATTTCGCCAACCCTGCCAACAATCACTTCCTGGCCATCAATCAGTTCCGCATCGACACGCCGGGCTGCGCGAAGCAGTTCATTGTCCTGGACATCGTGCTGTTCGTGAACGGCATCCCGCTGATCGTGGTGGAGTGCAAGAAGGGCGGGCCAACC
>JBATTL010000828.1:0-3166 GCA_049670525.1 Thiohalocapsa sp.
TCGTGCTTGCCCCGGCGACGCCCACTGAAGTAGTAGGGGGAGAAAACGCTACCGATGAAGGCGATCAGGGTGAGGCCGTGTTCTCCATCGTCGCTGAGCGCGTCGACGTACCACCAGGCGTAGCCCCTTGGGGGGACGCTCAGGTTTAGGTTGGGATGGCGCTGTTCGCACTGGTCGCCGGTCGGCGGTATTGGCGTACGCTGGTCGCCAACTGTCGCGCTTGTCGATCCCTTCATCTGCGCTTACGGTGCCGGATCAACATCGTGAACTCGGTTACCGAGAACCAAAGAACTCCAAGCAAGATCATCGTGAAGGGAACATACCGATAAGTAGCGGCTGCTTCCTCACTGGCGAAGGCCTTGAGGATTACGCCGACGGTCATGCCTCCCCAAAATAGCAACGCGGCGATCGGCACGCGGCGACCAGCAATTCGGAACGGCTCCGCGCTGCGTTCGGTGGGGAGCGGCGGCGGTTCAGCCTGCTGCGAAGTGCTTGCAGGAGACTCCGTGCTTGCCCCGGACGAGACCGGTGCGGCCGCCGCCGAGGTTCGTGTCGCCTGTGTCGTTCGATCGCCGGCGGTCGCGATCGGGAAACCGCATTTCGGACAAGACGGCGCGCTGTCTGAGACGTTGGCGCCGCATTCGGGACAATCGATTAGAGCCATGAGTCTACTCCTGTTCTCGCCGCGATTGATCGCGACGCTCGACGCGAGGAAAATTGCCGCATTGGCGGCAGACAAATCGTAACTACAACAAGGAATCGCGTGCGCGGCATTGGCGCATATCACTTCAAACGTGAATCCGTCTCCGCCTGATCGAAGGTGATCGACCACGCAAGCTTGAAGCCGAACCTCAATCCTGCGGCATCTGGTACGAGATTCTCCGGCAATCGCCTAACCCCTGGAGCGTGCCAGATCTGCAAGTACACTGGTCGCGGCCTGCCGTCCGGATAGGGCGGCCATCGGGACGCCTGCGCCTGGATGCGTGCTTCCACCGGCCAAGTAGAGCCCAGGGACCTTCGTTCGTGATCCGGGTCGGGCGAAGGATGCCTGCCAACCGTGGGATGCGCGACCATAGAGCGCACCGCCCGTGGCCGGGAACAGACGTTCGAAATCGGCTGGTGTCGTCGCCTGAATCCCCGCCTCTTGGTATTCGATTCGCAACCCGCAGCGCTCCAAGACAGCAAAGCTGCGGTTCCGCAAGCGTCCCGTCTCCTCGGCATCGAGTCGATGGGTATCTCCGTTGGCCGGCGCATTAACCAGTATCAGGAGTCGTTCCGGCGCCAGTGGGTCGCTCAGTCCCGCTTCAGCCTCGCTCATGCTTGCGCCGCGATCCTGGGCACAGATATAGACCGTCGGTTCTTGCGGAAACCGCCCCTGTTTGAAGATGTCGTCGAACTCGGCGGAGTAATCCGAAGAGAAGAAAACCGAGTGGCGCATGAGCGGGAACTCCCTCGTCTTTGCAACCAGATTCCAGGTGATTGCTGACAATGACCGATGCCGGCGAAGGGTCGGTGGAACCGCTCGTATTACTTGCTGCCCGAGCAGACCCGCTCCCAGGGCGCTGACATCGCTATTGACGATGATTGCGTTAGCCTCCACCCGCTCATTGTTCGCGCCTGCCAAGCGGATTGCGTTCGCTCGCCCGCCTTGGGTGAGGATCTCCGCTACCTCGGCGCCGTAATGGATCGTTGCGCCGTTGCGTTCAGCGAGCCGCGCCATGGCCACGGCCAACTGGTGCATCCCTCCGTCCACCAGCCACACGCCTTCCTGCTCCACGTGGGCGATGAGCATCAGCGTCGCAGGGGATAGGAATGGCGATGAGCCCGCGTAGGTGGCATAGCGTCCAAACAATTGACGCAGACGCGGATCTCGAAAATGGCCGCTCAGGGCCTGCCACAGTGTCGAGTAGGGTTTGATTTGCAGCATGCCGCGCAGACCGTCGCGGCCGACGCGGCCCGTGAGCCCGAGTGGGTTTGTCCGGCTGCTGCTGATGAACGGTCTTTTCAGTGTCTGATAGATTCGCTGTGCGTCTTTGCTGAATGCCAGGAAGCGCTTTCCCTCGTCCGGGCCGGAGAATCGTGCGACTGCATCGGCTGACCGTTGGAGGTCCGCGAACAGGTCAAGACGCTCGTTTTCATTCCACGCGTGGCGGGCGATGATATCAGCCTGCTTCAGGCCAAGCTCCGCATCCAGTGAGGTACCGGCGTTGCCGAAGAGTTCCTCGAAAACCCAGCGCATCGTCAGGACGGTGGGTCCGGCGTCGATCCGGGCACCGCCAATCCCAACCTCGCGCATCTTCCCGCCCGGCGATTGCGCGCGCTCGAACAATTGCACGTCCAATCCTTGGCTGGCCAGTTCCATGGCTGTTGCAAGGCCGCCGATGCCGGCGCCTACGACAATCACCTTCTCTCGCTGATCCACTCACTCATCCTCTTGTTTCCTGAAGCCGCGACGAATCGCTCCCGGAGATTCTAGCTCCCGGAGATTCTATAAGTTCCGGGGTACAGGTTTGGCTGCGCTGGCGCAGGGTCTTGATCGATGCGAGCAAGGTTCCGATGCTGTGGAGACATCCTTATCATCCCTAAGGCCCGCCCCCGCGCGCTGGCTCGGCCGAAAGCCACGACGGGAAGAGTCCCAGGCGTGCCGAAGCCGGCTGCGAGTGGCCGCTGCTGCTGCGCGGGACGTCCGCGTGCCGGGAAATTCAGGTGAGAAACCGTTGCCAGGTTGATTCTTCCGGCAACGACATTAGAGGGCCTTGAGCAAGCGAAAACGACGGAGGAACCGACGACAGGGACGGTAGGTAGCGAGGCGGGAGCGATATCGAACGAACAAGCACGACAGGTTGTCGCGCACTAATGTGCGATACGGCGTCATTCCCTTTGGGATTGTACGATAACGCCGACCTGATCCTAGGGGTTGTGGCGAGTCTTGCGACTCGGGACCCGAGGATCAGGTCGGCGTCTGGTCAGCACCCCAAGCGTCGGTGCAACGCGCTGAGGGGGCTTCTGCTGAGCAGAGCGGCTTGTTGAAACAAGTTCCGCTCAAGCTTGCAGTGTTGGTCAGCCGCCCCAGGCGTACTGTGGCAGCGAGAACACCATCTGATGCACCGCCAGCGCGATGACCAGCACCGCGAACAGGATCGGCATCAGCCAGGTGGCAGGATTC
>JBATTL010000829.1:0-3033 GCA_049670525.1 Thiohalocapsa sp.
ATTCGATATCTTCGCCAATCGCGGCGAGCGCAGGATACGGAATCGGGTCGCCTTGGACTTGGGCCCGATGGTTGAGCTCTTGCTTAAGTTCGATGACCCGCCGTTCCTGATCGACTGCGAGACGCATCAGCCACTCGGCCTCATCGATTCGTAGACTCGATTCCTGGTCATCATCTCGTGGCGGTTCGCCCTCGGCTGGCCTGGTGCGCAGGTCTGGAGGGCGGCTTGTGCGTGAGAACCAGAAGACCAGGGGCAACAGCGTGAGCCCGAGACCAACGACGAGCAGCGTCGGGTTGGTCGCCTCCGCAGCTGCCCGCCGCGTCGCCGCGCTCACCGCTGATGGAAGCATCTGTGAGGACAGGGTGAACGCCGAGGCACAGAGAAAGACCATCGACCGTCTGAACGAGCCCGCCAAGGCTGTTGGAATCGGGCGCCTGGTGACAGTGCTGAAGCTGTCGAAAGGGGGAAGTTGCTGATGCACGCTCGCGTGATCAAATCGGGACTGGTCTTTTCATGCTGACCCCGCGGGGCGATCCATGCAATCCCTGTCGGCGACGGCATACCCGCCCGAGGGCCGAACACCAGTCCCTTCGACTCCCCGAGTCTGCTGGCATTGGCGCCTTTCAGACGCAACCGGTGGGCTTAGGCAGGCCGCCCCATTTGCAGATGAGTTTCATCGGTCCCTTTTTGAAGATGCCGTAGAGCTCCTTGGTGCTAACGCCCTGCTTCTTTGCAAAGATGCGAATTGGTGGCACGACACCATCCTCGTCGTACATGGACCGCGCATCGCGGATGAACTGCATCACTTGATCGTCCATCTCAAAATCGTCGGCTTGGGACATTTCGGTCGCAAGCTGTTCGGTCCAGTCGTCACGGTTGACCAGAAATCCTTCGCCGTCCAGGGGCACGCTGATGTTCATTTGGGATTACCTCATCGTCCAAAATTCAATGCGAATTGTGTGCTTTGTCCGCCAAATGATTGTGACCACAATGGTTGCAATCCACCATGAAAACAAAGGGGTTTTGCGGCTCATCGGGTAAAGACACTGATCGACTGTCGCTTCTGTTGCCAGGCAAGATACCCTGGCCTGTTTCGTCGTCTCAGGAAGTCTCGTCTAAAATGGTGCCCGCGGTCGCAGGCGATCATTGTCGACGGCATTGGCGAGCGCTTCCCAGGAATCGATTGGATCCGGCGCGCGGAACCGCAGCAGTTGCTCACCGTCTCGCATGGTCAGCCCCCGGCGGTCCAGGCCGACCGGTTCTGGCGGCTCGTCGTCGCGCTCGGCCTGATGGGATCCCAGCCACCCCGCCCGGTCCGCGCGCAGTCCGCTCAACAGGGCCACTTCCAAGTCTGAAGACAAAGGATCTGGGATCAAGATACGATCTTTACCAAGCCAGCGCGCGGTCGCGAAACCGCCATTGAAATGAAATCCCCGCGGCTCCATCCGGAATAGCCGGAAGCGGAGTTGCGCCGCATAGAGGCGACCGTTGGGAAAGTGCCGGCAATAGCGCGCCAATGCATCGGCATCGTCGCAAGTGTGGCAATCGGCGACGCAGGTCAGCCGTCGCCCCTGTTGGATCTCCCCTGGTGGCCGCTCGAAAAGCGTCAGCGCGCAGCGAGGGTCTGCCGCCAGATTGCGGCTGTGCTGCGCGAGGTGGCTGAGGAGCAGAAGCGGACGGGCGGTTTGATCCAGGCAGAGCGGGATGACTGAGCCGAATGGATAACCTGGCTCGGCCACGGATTGGGTCGATAGGACGCCGTCGTAGCTGCCATGCCAAAGGTCGCGGGCATCCTCTGCAGCGTCCTGCACAGGAGCCGGGCCGCTGGTTGAGGCGATATCCGGGTCATCGTCGGGTTGCGAAGCCATTGCTTCAGTTACGGTTCTTCCGGATGGCGTCGAGGATCCCATCCCAGAAGCGGATACGGGCACAAACGGCCTCTTCGGCGGCCGTTGCGGCCTCCTTGAGACGCTTCGGATCGTCCCCGCACAGGGTGTCAAGTAGCTGAAGCGACAAGGGTCCGTGGAAGTCCTCGTCCAGATGGATGTGCCGGCGCAGATAGAAATCGAAGATGGGCGCTTGTTCGGGACCGACGCCCATGCCCTCGATCAGACGCCGGAAAATGTCCGGAATCATGCGTTCGCGACCTACCGCTAACGCGGCCGCCGCCGCGTGGGGCATATCTTCGCGAATAAAGCAGAATGTGGTCTCGGTAAAGTAACGTGCCGGTAGCGGAACCAGATCCGAGTACAGGGCCTGGTCTAACCCGTCTTCGCGGACCCGCTCCACGAAGCGGGCCGGCAGACCGCCATCGGCGCCGATTTCGTCCATGGCCTGGCAGTATAATTCGAAGTGGCTGTTATAGCGCGGACCGGCATCGGTCTCGATGCAATCGGACTCTTCTTCCAATACCAGCTGGTTGACGAAGTAGCGGAATGCCGAATTGCCGCCGGGCATCCAGGGTGTGGTCGTTGGTGCAATCACCTGCTGCAGGTATTTGATCAGTGACATGAAATCCCAAACGGAAAACACATGATGCGACATGAAGGTCTGGAGGTCGCGCCTGTCTCGGATCTCGGCGTATATCGGGTGCTCGTTCAGCTGTTGCTGAAGATCGCGGATGGGTTCGAGATCAGGTGCTGCCATGTCGATGTCCTCGTGCTGTCGTTCCCATGATGCCACGCAAGTTCAAACTATAGGTCCACTCGAAAGAAAGCTGTATGCGCGAGGGCATTTGCGATGCCTTCGCCGGCATTCGCGGCATTCGTGACGGTGCTGCGCATTCCTGTTCCGACTGGCATCATGGATGGCGGGGGACAAGCTCGCTCCGGTGGGCGCCGCTTGGCCGACAACGAGGGCGAGGGATCGCCTGCGCGTGGATCCGGATAGTCGCTACGAGTTCATTGACTCACAACAGGTAAGCCACCGCCTTTGGCGGTGGACTCCTCAAGGCTCTGCCGTTCCGGCGTGCTGAGGGGAAGTCGATGATCTCCCTCCCGTTAGCCAAACTGGAGAGAGATCATCATGAGAGAA
>JBATTL010000830.1:0-1762 GCA_049670525.1 Thiohalocapsa sp.
TCAGTAAGTGTGCACACTCATGTCTCGCTGCCGTCCGTCCGCTCTCGACCCCTATGTGTAGCGGCTCGCGAACATAAACCCGTCGGGCTCGCCAACAGCCTTCGGTTTGGGCTCACGTTCGCTGACAACAAGCTACATCTCGGGCTCACGCTTCGCGACAATGGGATCATGATCGCTGACTGGGGCTCGCCAACGGGATTCTCGGCTCACGTTCGCTGCAAACTAGGTTCGCAGCAAGAGCGAAGCTGCTGTGAGGCGCTCAATACGGGGATGCCGCGCCCCCGGGCGCGAAGGGGTTCTCACCGGCCACAGCAGACCTTGTAGGGGTAGGCTTCGTCCGAATGAATGATCCAGTCGGCGATCAGGAGCATCTCGACCAGCACTCGGTATTCTCTCTTTGTGAAATTGATCTTTATATCGCGGGTCGGTTCTTTCCGGACGTTCGCTACGCTTCGTGGACCACTCGCTGTACGGTACTCACGCCGATACCGAGCTCACGGGCGATTTTCTTGATCTCCTTGCCCTGTCGACGCGTTGTTCGCCAAATCCATCGACTGGTCGCTGATCGAGACCCACTGGCAGGACATGATGCAGGTCATTGACTTTCTATCCAGGCCGGCAAGATCCTGCCCTCGACGCTGCTGCGCGAGCTCGGAAGCCACAGCCGAAAGAACAAGCTGAACAGGGCCTTCAGGGAGCTCGGACGGGTCACGCGGACCTTGTTCCTGCTGCGCTACATCTCCGAGGCCGATTTTCGGCGGAGTATTCGCGCCGAAACCACCAAGGTGGAGTCCTACAACGAGTTTCTCGACTGGATCGGGTTCGGTGGCCCGATCCCGAAGAGCGGGGACCCGATCGAGCAAGCCAAGCAGGTTAAGTACATGGACCTCGTGGCCAACACGATCATGCTGCACAATGTCAGCGACCTGACCGATGTTCTGAGCGGCATGGCCGCCGAGGGCTGGTCACTGACCAAGGAGCTGGTCGGTCGGCTCAGTCCCTACACGCGCGATCACCTCCGGCGCTTCGGGCAGTTCATGCTGGACATGGATGACCTTCCGCCACCCTTGGCGCCGAAGCCTCTCAGCATACCGTCCTGACGCGAGAGCGCGCTGAGGTTACTACTTTTTACACGTATCCTGAACAGACCCCTACATGACGCCACTGGGAGGAGGCCTTGATGCTCACAATCACGAAATCGTCGCCGAACCGGGTCGATATCGAGTTCAGCGGGGCACTAGATGCGGAAACGATGCGAGTGTCTCTCGACGATTTGATCGCAAAGTCCGAGGATGTGACCAACGGGCGAATGCTCTACAAAATCCCCGAGTTCGCCATGCCAACGCTCGGGGCCATCGGCGTTGAACTCCAATACCTACCGAAGCTCTTCGGGCTATTAGGCAAGTTCGATCGGTGCGCCGTCCTCAGCGACGCAAGTTGGATTCGCACCGCCGCCGAAATTGAAGGTGCGCTGTTCCCAGGAATTGTGATCAAAAGCTTCGAACTTCATGACATGGAGGCCGCGGAGGCATGGCTCGCGGAAGCTTGAGAGATCCGGGGATCCCAGGGACACGGATTGAAGATCGCAGTCGGCAATCAGCGACCGCTCTGGGTCAATTTCCACCGTCCCCACGGCGAACTTCGAGCGTCGGCTTTCTGATCCGAAAGCCGACGTTGCGAGCGGCTCGAACGAACGGCCGTTTATGGCCGCTATGTGTAGTTGCCAATTATGTGGAGTTCCCATGCCGACTCCAGAGCAGGC
>JBATTL010000831.1:0-9802 GCA_049670525.1 Thiohalocapsa sp.
GGCTGATGTTGCCCGAAACAGATGCTGGTTGTGGTGACGCTCGCATGGGCATGACAGAGTAGAGCGAAGCTGGGACCAAGGGGGATAAGCTCCATGCACGAATTGTCGGTTTGCCTGTCGCTGCTCGACCAGGTGGAACGCATCGCCCGCGAACACGGGGCGGATCGCGTCGAGCGCATCCTGCTACGCATTGGACCGCTGTCGGGCGTCGAGGCACCGTTGCTGGCGAACGCTTATCCGCTAGCCGCGGCCGGTACCATCGCTGAGCACGCTACACTGGATATCGAGCCCGCCGTGATCCGTGTCAAATGCAGCACGTGCGGCGCTGAAACCGATGCCGAGCCGAATCGCCTCATCTGCGGCGAATGCGGCGACTGGCATACCCGGCTTACCAGCGGTGACGAGATGTTGTTGGCGAATCTGGAACTGCGTATTCCAGATCGGGAAAATCCACAAGACCACCCGGGATCGGCATCGTCAGGCTGACTGCTATAGTACCGAGCACCAGTCCAGCTCGGCCCAACGAACAGGCTAGAACGCTCGGGAACAAGATCATGTGCGATACCTGCGGCTGCAACATCACCCCCGGTAACGAACACCTGGTGCGTGCCGATGGCAAGCACGCCAAGACCGTTGATGGCCGCGCCGCGGTGGAGGTGCTGCAAAACCTGCTCGGTGAAAACGATCACCAGGCGGCCCACAACCGTTATCACTTCGACAGCCACCGCGTGCTGGCCGTCAATCTGATGTCGTCCCCGGGCGCGGGCAAGACGAGCTTGCTGGAGGCGACCATTGAGGCCCTGGGCGGCGAGTTTCGCATCGCCGTCGTCGAGGGGGATCTGGAGACCGAGAACGACGCTGAGCGTATCCGGGCCAAGGGGGTCGAGGCGATCCAGATCTCGACCGGCAGCGCCTGCCACCTGGATGCGCATATGGTGCATGACGCGCTGCACCGGCTGGATCTGAGCGGTGTCGACATCCTATTCATCGAGAACGTCGGCAACCTCGTCTGCCCGGCCAGCTTTGATCTGGGCCAGCACCGCAACGTGACGCTATTGTCGGTGCCCGAGGGCGATGACAAGCCGGCCAAGTATCCGGTCATGTTCCGCGCCGCCGACCTGGTTTTGCTGACCAAGACTGATCTGCTGCCGTACCTGGACGACTTCGACCCGGATCGCGCCGAAGGCTTTGTCCGCAATCTCGCCAGCGCGGCGCCGGTGCAGCGACTGTCGGCGCGCGCCGGTGATACCGGTATCTCTTCCTGGCTTGACTGGTTGCGCGCCGAGGTCGCCGCCCAGCGCGACCGTGTCGGACAGGGCCAGACCTTGCGCCCGAGCATCCAGCCGGAAGGCGCGGCGCTGCACCAGGTTGGCGTTGAGCATCATCACCACAACCTCGGCCATCAGCATGCCGCCAGCCATGCCGCCAGCCATTCCCACGACTCGGGCCACGCACATTATCATCCCCACGGGGTAAGGCAGGCGGACTGACTTGCGGCATCGGTGTTTTCCCATGCCCCGTATCTGCGACGTCATGTCAGTGTGAGTACTCGCTCGCGGAACCGACCTTGAGGACGGTCGTCGTTTGACCGAGGCGGCACGGGCTCCGCAAAGCCGCTGCCGACGGCGCGGGGCTGTAGTATCCTTTTGCCGATAAGGCGACCGAAGATCGCCACGGGCAAGCTGGCCCAACCCAGCTCCGCAAACCGTCAATGAGAATGCCGATGGAGGACAACCCACTGTGGCAACCAACCTGCGTTCAATAAATTGCGCCCTTGCGCTCGCCGTCACCATGGCCGCGGCCCCGACTATTCAGGCCGCGGGTTTTGGCGACATGTTCAACCCCGGTCGCTGGTTCGGCGGCAACGATGACGACTACTACTACGACGGCCCCTACGGTCAGTATGGTTACGGTCCCTACGGAGTTCCTGGGTATGGCCCCTCCGGCGCTCCGGGTTATGGCTATGGCTATGGGGCAATGCCCTATGGGTATGGGCCGGGAATTGCCCCGGGCTATGGCGCACCCGCGGCCATGGCGCCTATGATTGCGGCACCAGCCGCCGCCACCTCGGATGCGAAGGACCAGGAGATTGAGGCTTTGAAGCGCCGTATCGATGAGCTCGAGGCCCGACAAAGCGGTACGCCGCCGGCGTCCTCCGCCGGCGAGGGTGGACCGTCGGTACCTGCCTTCCGCCCGATGGATAAGCACTAAGCCGCGAGCTTCGAACTCGCGGGTCCCGGCACCCCGCGGGATTGGCGGGTGCCTCGACGCACTCAGCAAATTCCGCAACCCGCGGATGTACCGCATTCATCAACCGTGCACAGGGCGCGCCTGGGCCGCTCGAATCGCGCTGTGTCTGAAGCGTGCATAGCCTTCAATTTGCCACTCCCGAGGATCCCGACCAATGACACCGAAACGCCTCATGATCGTCGCGTTTGCATCCATCGGCATCGGCTTCGCTGCACAAGCCGCAGACTATGCGGTGTATGAAAGCGACAGTGGCTTCGAGGATGTGATGGAAGGACTCAAACTCGCGATCCAGGAGCGCGGTATGTACATCAATAATGTCATGCACATGGGGGAGATGCTCGAGCGCACCGGCAAGGACCTCGGCGAGAACGAGCTAATCTATACCCACGCCGATTCCATCGAATTCTGTAGCGCCGTGTTGTCGCGCAAGATGACCGCCGAGGACCCGACCCGGATCGTCAACTGCCCGTTCATCGTTGCGGTCTACACACTGCCGGATCGACCGGATACCACCTACGTCGTGCACCGGGTCATCCCGGGGTCAGAAATCGAGTCCAGCGCGGTAATGAAGGAGGTCGCTGAGATGCTCGAAGGTGTCGCCGAAAGTGCCGCGAGTTGGTGACGCCGTTTCTCCGAGGCCGCCGCCGGATGCGATCGAGCCCCACGCGTCGCCTATGGTCGCCCAGTCGACAAGGCGGTCGTTGCCGAGTTCGCTGCCCCCAACAGCGAGGCCGTGCGACTGCACCTTTCTCTCGCGGGGCAGATCGATGGAGGCATTGTTTGGCCAAGAAATCCAGGTTTACTTGATTCCCGTCCCAACGGGATCCGGCATGGGTCCGCCAGAAAGGCTATATTTTACTTACAGGCCGCACTGACCTGAATCAACGAATACTAACAAGCCAATGCGGCGCGCATGCAGTGCGGAACGGGTATGCGTAACTATTCAGGAGAAGACCGACACCATTCGTGGAGGAGTTAGACCAATGCCTGTTGTTCAGATCGCGGGCCGCGACGTTCGCTTCAACAAGAAAGGTCACTTGACGAGCTTTGCTGACTGGGACACTGACCTTGCTATGGCGCTTGCCGCTGAGGAAGGTCTGACGATGACTGACTGCCACTGGACTGTGATCGGGTTCCTGCGCGAATACTATGCCTTCCATGAGATGCCGCCGTCGCCAAAGGTCATGATCCGCACCATCGGTCACGCGGTGTCCAAGCACACGCCTTGCACGCGTAAGAACCTGGAGGGACTGTTCCCCGACGGTGGTTGCAAGCAGGCCTGCCGAATCGCCGGACTGCCGGACTACTACTGCCACTCCTGCTGAGATTACCTCACGGGTGCCGTATGATTTGCCGGCACCCGGCGTAGCTCCGGGACGTCTAATTCCGGACCTGTTGGCCGCTGCGGCGCTGGTCCTCGTCAGTAGCCGCCTTTTCTACGCACTTCGGGCAGACCGGCAATCTTGGTCCCCTGCTTTGTAGGCGCGAGCGGAAACAGCTTGTAGACGTCTTTGCTACTGGGTTTGGAACCCCAAATCTTGCCGACGTCCTTCAGCAGCGCGCGCTCCATGGGTTGGTTCTGATTGTTGTTGAAGTACTCGTCACGCAGATACTTGACGATGTCCCAGTGCTTGTCGGTGAGTTCGATTCCCTCGGCCTCGGCGATGGCTCGGGCAACGTCTTCATTCCAATCGCTCGGGTCGACCAGAAACCCGCTTTCGGTTGTCTCGATATTATTGCCATTGACCTCGATGGCCATATCGGTGTTCCTCTCGCCATTTCGGCCCTTCCTCTTGGAGGCGGCGCGATTGTTTGGATTCAATGCGATGGTTACCGTCAGCACGCTCCGCCCGCCGGCGCTCGCTGCGCTGACGGAGTATTTTAACGATAGATAATATTAGTGAATTATGCGTTGCGCGTCGTCTACGTCGTCCTTTGCACCGCATCGATCCCCTTGTGCGCCAGGAAGATTCCGCAACCCATCCCGCGATTCGGGCCGAGCCCGTGCTGCTGAAGACGGATGGATTCGTCTTGGGTCAGGTTCGCGAGCATCAGACTTCGGGTTTCCAGGGGGCCCTCTGGTGTTGCAAGCAGTGTAGTTTTTCCGCACAGCGCCTTTCGCACTTTGATATCCAGAGCCCGGAGTTCATCGACGACCCATGCCAGAAATCCTTCTTCGTTCAATCCGGCTGGTCCGACGACATACCTGGCGAAGATCGTCCCCTCTCGGCTTAGCAGCCGCTCCTTGCCGGGGCCGATGCGCAGCATAGATCCGGCCACATCAACCGTCTTACCCTCTAGAGCCGCCCGAAGGGCGGGGACGCGCATCCGGGGTGCACGAATACAGAGTTTGGTGCGGCGCGAGAGTTGCAGCGATTGACCGCTGTGTTGTTCGGGGCGCTCCCAGCCGTTTTGTGAGCCCGCTACGTGAATGTTGTGGATGGCGGCGCCAGGCTCGGCCAGCCAGGGGGCCAGTTCGAGCAGCGCCTGCGACAGCGCGTAGGCATGGTCCACAGGGATCGAGCGGCATTCCAGTCCGAACAGCACGTCGACGACGTCGTCGTGGATGGATGTCTCAGTCTCGTCTTGGTCTTCTTGCCAGTACATCGGGCTTTCGGTGTGCCTGTGCCTCGTGAAACGGGTGCCGTTGGGAGCGGGGCATAGGGATGCCGGCATGTTCAACACCCCAGGTCCTTGCGGACGCAGGTATCGGGCAGTCGCGATAACCCGGTCCAAGCTGACTCATTGGAGCATTCCAGGGATGGGTTAGACCCGGACCTAGTTATTGCCCGAGACGGCGTCGAGGAGACGGGCTTGCATCGCTGCACGGTCGAACCACCAATTCTCCTGGACCAATACATCAACGACGTTGCGCAGCCTGACCAGGAATTTCTCGGGTTCGCGTAGCTCAAGGCGATCGCGCCACAGGTCGAAGGATTCCTGAGAGTCGACTCCGCTGTGGCGACGGGCCACATCACCGAGCATCTTTGATGCGAAAAATGTCAGATTGTCGCGTTGCACGCCCTCGGTGCGTATGTCGGCGATGAACAGCGCCGTGGTGGCGGCGACTGCGGCGCCATCGGCGTCATCCGGCGTTTCGTCGATCACGTGAGACAATAGTTCGATGGATAACTCGGGGTCAATCGGATAGGTCACGGCAAGCCAAATCCCCTGGCCGAGCGCACTCAGCGATTCGGGTTGCTCGGCGCGGAACAAGACGTCGCAACAATCGGCGGCGGACTCGATCTGCTCGGCGTCGATGAAGGCATCCAATGCCTCCCGACCCAGTGGCCAAGCTTCGTTGCCGCGGGACAGCCCAACTAGCGCCCGCGCCATTTGAAGTTTCAATTCGCCAATCTCGGCGGTCTTGGCGCCGAGGCGCTGAAGGCTCGCGAACTCTTCGTGGAGCGCTTGCAGATGTGATTCCAGCGCCGCGTCCTCCAGTGCTGAACAACCCACCGAGTCTGCCGCGGTATCGGCGAGGCGATTAACCATCTCGAAGCGCTTCATCACAACTGCCCCCAATAATCGATTGTCTGATTCGATTGGCGCGCTGGCTCCGCAGCGCATGCGCAAGATCCCGATTCCCTTAGTCAGCGAATCAAGCCGCTGAAAGCCGCTTCAAGGCGATCTTCCCAGTCGTCCGGCGTGTCTGGGTACGGGGGCTTCACGTCCATTCGAAAAAAACGTTCCCCTCCTTGGGCGACTTCCTGCACGGCCAACAACAGCTCGTCGAAGTTCTCGATGTCTTTGCGGGATACGAGGATCTCACTGAGTTTCAACATGTGCGGCCTTTTGTTCGGGATTGCTAAAGGTGGGCCGAGGGAGGGATCGGCGCACAGGGGTCGACTCTTGAGGTCGGGAAAGGCGCTTCATCGAGTGCTGATTAGGAGGCGCCAGCGGGCGTACTCAATAGTGATGCGCCCGTACAGGGTGAAGATAAGGGGCCAAGGACAACGCGGCTTACTGTTCCGCGCCGGTTTCTCGGCCCATGACTGGGATTAGCGATGACCAATTACTTAGCCTCTTCAATTAGTAGGGAACTTGGAGGGACAGGCGTTGTCGCCGAGACTCGTGACAGCAACGTGAAGTCGAAAACTTGGGAAAACAACAGGCGGACTGGAAACCGGCCCGCCATAAATTATGAATTGATTATATTAGGATTCGTTGACACAGTGGGTGTCGGGCGGGTAGACTTCAGCCCCAATATCAATACCTGCCGAGTCACGTCTAGCTCTCTGACTCGGAAAGAAAAAAACGACGACGGTCAACTATCTCCAATGGGATAGGCGGGAGGAGGGCAGTCTCCCGTAGGTGCAGTACCGAGGCCGCTCCAGCGCATGTAGAGTGCTCGGCATTCGCGGGCGGATCGCGCTTTCGGAGTCAGACTCGCGCCCCCGCAATCTGAACGATGGCCAATCTGAACGATGGCAATCTGCAGGATATTGAATGTCGGCGTTTGCGCGGCGCGGTCGCGGCGCTCATCCGGCCAGGTTATTTAACGTCCTAAGTCTCGACGGGAGAGATAGCGAAATGGCGATTGAAAAGCACCATACCCCGATGATCGACCAGCTGGAGGACGGTCCTTGGCCGAGCTTCATCTCCGGCATCAAGCGTCTGCGCGACGAGCATCCGGAGCCGCGCATCAACGAGATGACCAACGACCTGCTCGGCCAATTGGAGCACTCCTATGAAACCCGAAAGGGCTACTGGAAGGGCGGTACGGTCTCGGTCTATGGCTATGGCGGCGGCATCATCCCGCGCTTCTCCGAGGTCGGTAAGGCGTTCCCGAAGTCGAAAGAATTTCATACTCTGCGCGTGCAGCCGCCAGCCGGCAACCATTACAGCACCGCAATGCTGCGCCAGCTCGCCGACAGTTGGGAAAAATTCGGTTCGGGCCTGGTCACCTTCCACGGCCAGACCGGCAACATCATGTTCATTGGTGCAGACACCCAGGCCACCCAGCACTTTTTTGACGAGATCAACGAGTACGGCTGGGATCTCGGTGGTGCAGGACCTTGTGTGCGCACCGCCATGTCCTGTGTCGGTGCGGCCCGCTGCGAGATGTCCTGCACCAACGAGCTGAAGGCCCACCGGATGCTGGTCAACAACTTTGTTGACGACGTGCATCGTCCGGCGCTGCCCTACAAGTTCAAGTTCAAGGTGTCCGGCTGCGCCAACGACTGCCAGAACGCTATCGAACGTGCCGACTTCGCCGTCCTCGGCACTTGGCGTGACGACATGAAGGTCGACCAGGAAGAGGTGAAGACCTATGTCAGGGCGAAGGGGCGCCAGTACATCGTCGACAATGTCATCACCCGCTGTCCGACCCAGGCGCTGTCGCTGAACGACGACGACACACTGGCGGTCAATAATCGCGACTGCGTGCGCTGTATGCACTGCCTGAACGTGATGCCTAAGGCGCTGCACCCCGGTGATGACAAGGGTGTGACGATTCTGATTGGCGGCAAGCGCACATTGAAGATCGGCGATCTGATGGGCACGGTCGTGGTTCCGTTCCGCAAGCTCGACACCGAGGAAGACTACGAAGAGATGGTCGAGATGGCCGAGAGCATCATCGATTTTTGGGCCGAGAACGGCCTCGAGCACGAGCGCTGTGGCGAGATGATCGAGCGTATCGGTCTGGCCAACTTCCTCGACGGTATCGGTATCGAGCCCGACCCGAACATGCTGAGTCACCCGCGCCAGAGTTCCTACGTCCGCATGGACGGCTGGGACGAGGCTGCGGAGGCCTGGTTCGAGCGCCAAGCCGAAAAGGCCGCCGGCTGATCGACCTGACGGACCCCCACCCCGGCACAGAGGTGCCGTGGTGGAAACGCACTCTATTTTTGCACTAGACAGTTCAACGACTGGAGGAACATCGATGGCCAAAGACATGCGGGAGCCCATCGAAACCGGCTGCCCCGATCCGTGGCAGTACCTGCACCCGACGATGCGAAAGAATTTCGGCCAGTGGAAATACCACGAACATCCCCGCCCCGGCGTGCTGCGCCACGTGGCCTACAGTGGCGATGAGATCTGGACCGTCAAGGTCGGCACCCAACGAATTCTCGACGTCTTTACGCTGCGCAAGCTGTGCGACATCGGCGATGAATACGCCGACGGGTTCGTGCACTTCACGCTGCGGTCGAATCTGGAATACATGGTCACCGAGGAGTCGCGGGTCGAGCCGTTGATCAAGGCCGTCGAAGACGCCGGCTTTGTCGTCGGTGGCACCCAGAATTCCGTGGCAATGATCTCGCATACTCAGGGCTGGCTGCATTGCGACATCCCCGGCACGGATGCATCCGGCGTGGTCAAGTCGATGATGGATGAGCTCATCGACGAGTTCAAACAGGCGAACATGCCGAACCGCGTGCACATCACAACCTCCTGCTGTCAGATCAACTGCGGCGGGCAGGGCGATATCGCAATCAACGTGCAGCACACCAAGCCGCCGAAGATCAACCATGATCTGGTGGCCAATGTCTGCGAACGGCCATCCGTCGTCGCCCGCTGCCCAGTGGCCGCTATTCGTCCGGCCATGGTCAACGGCAAGCCGTCGCTGGAAGTCGACGAACGGAAGTGCATTTGCTGTGGCGCCTGCTATCCGCCCTGCCCGCCGATGCAGATCAATGATGCGGAGCATTCCAAGCTCGCCATTTGGGTGGGTGGTAATCACTCCAATGCGCGCGGCAAGCCCACCTTCCAAAAGCTGGTCGCCGCCGGTATCCCGAACAATCCGCCGCGCTGGCCCGAGGCGACCGCCATCGTCAAGCGCATCCTGAAGGCCTACAAGGAAGGTGCGCGTGATTGGGAGCGAGTCAACGAGTGGATCGAGCGCATCGGTTGGCCGCGCTTTTTCGAAGAGGTCGAGCTGCCGTTCACCAAGTATCACATCGATACCTGGCGTGGCGCCCGGGCCAGCTTCAACAGCTCGTCCTATATCCGCTTCTGAGCCCCGTTCCCGCCTGGCCCCGATGATCGACATGAGGGGCCGGTAGGGCGAACCTACCCACCGCGAGGTCGCAATGAAGTTCGCAATCCAGATCAACGAAGGACCCTACCAGCACCAGGCGTCTGATTCGGCCTACTTCTTTACGAAGGCAGCCCTGGAGAAGGGACACGAGGTCTTCCGCGTCTTCCTTTATCACGACGGCGTCAACAACGCGACGCGGCTGACGACGCCGCCTCAGGACGACCGCAATGTCGTCGAGCGCTGGGCTGAGCTTGCCGAACAACACGACCTCGATATGGTTGTCTGCGTTGCCGCCGCGCAACGCCGCGGCGTCGTCGATGACGGCGAGGCGCAGCGCAACCGGAAGGACGCCACCAACATCGATCCACGATTCCGTATCTCGGGCCTTGGGCAGTTGGTGGAGGCCGCCATCCAGTCCGATCGTCTCGTCGTGTTCGGCGACTGAACAGGGGAAGGAGAACGACCATGTCCGAAACCATAAAGAAATTCCTTTACCTGAACCGCAAAGCTCCCTACGGCACGATCTACGCTTGGGAATCCCTGGAAGTAGTGCTGATCGGCGCCGCGTTCGAC
>JBATTL010000832.1:0-1559 GCA_049670525.1 Thiohalocapsa sp.
CCCTTGGTCGGCGTGCAGTGGTGGCTGTGCTGCGCCCGATACGCCGTGACGACGGCGATCTCACCGTCGTCACGGCGGACCGGGAAACGCATTCGGTAGACCCCGTTACAGCTGGTGATCTGTTCGATCAGGCCCGCGGAGTGCCGGGTTCGCTCGGCGCCGCGCTTGGCGTAGCGGACGACGTTCAAGGAGAAGTGACTCGAAGGGGGCATCGGAACCTCCTGGGGCGGTCGGCGGGTCACCGTTTGCGAGTCCGGCCACACTGGATACCTTTAGGGCACCAGATGCTTGCAGATGAGTCAAGTCTTGCACGCAAGGAGACATCTGCGCTGTCCCGCTTTTTGGAGATCGTGTGATTGCTGCTGCACGCGATGGCGGCGCGATCGACGCTGGCAAACGGGCATCAGAGCGCGCGCGAGCACGGCCCAGGCGAGCCTGGATAAGAAGAATTCGCATCGATAGTGAATCCGAGGCGAGTGCGCCGCTCGGGTGCGAGGACCCGAGCGAACTTGGCTGGACGGGAGAACGCGTGTGGGACTAGCCGGCGGTCGCTAGCGTCTGCACCAGCGGGCGCATCTGCTGGGGTCTTCCCTGTTTGATGTGCCCCAAGGCCATAGCCATCATGACTGCGATGGCGAGGCCGACGCGCGCGGTCATCTTGGCGATGCCACGGATGAAGTGCTGCGCGAAGCCGAAATGGCGGTCGATGCACTCCAAGGCGCTACGGCGGTTGTATCCGCGCGCCAGCTCGGGCTGCCGTGCGGGGTAGGGACGAAGATGCGCCGATCCTGCTCGTCGAGTTTGACGCGCACGATACGCCCGTACTGACCGGGATTCACCGCCCCGGCTTGGTGACATGGCGCCTGGCCTTGGCGCTGGAGGTCATAAGCGGCGGCGGGGCAGCGGTATTTGAGGGTGTTACGAATCGGCCTCGAAACCCTGAAAGGCCATGTCGCGCTGTTCGCCGGTGGCCGGACAACGGCAGTGAAGTGAGCCTTTTCGGTATAGACGATGGTATCGGCTCGCGCGGGATCGAGCGGGCGGATGATGGGTCGAGCGGGATCGTAGTCCGCGAGCTGTTTCTCTTCGCGCCACAGCTCGCGGGTGTCGATCAGCGGGCGGATGGCGTACTCATCCCACAGCAGCGCCTTGGTCTCGGCACAGTCGCGACCAAGGTCGGCACTGAAGTCTTGACAGCGCTCGGCTAAGGCGGGGGTCTCGGTGAAGGCGGCGCGGGCGCCGGTGGGAGCTCGATGCGCGACAGGCCGGTCTCGGCATCGGTGACGACGCGGGGTTTGGGCTTGCGCTGGAGCGGCAGCGGATCGAAGCCGCAGGCGTCCATCAAGCTGGGATTGCGTGTCAGCTCGCGTAACAGCGATTCAGGGCTCTCATGCTGAAAGACGATGCCCGCGAGCAGTGCGTTCCAGTTTGCCCGCACCGGATAGTCATCGCGCCCGTGCCCGCGCATGGCCTCGAGGTATTGCACCAAGCGCTCATCGCGGAGATGATTGATCGCCAACTTCAGCCGGTCGAGGTCCCTGCGCGTTTCGACGTCATCC
>JBATTL010000833.1:0-2458 GCA_049670525.1 Thiohalocapsa sp.
CGCTGATCGTTGACAGCAATAGCGCCCCTAGCGCAAGACTTACCAGTTGACCCCCGTTGACGCCAAAGATGGCCTGGGCGGCGAGCGCACCGACCTCCACCGTCACTGCGAGCGGTTCAAGCGGCACGCGACGCAGAAAGACCGGATTCAGCAGCAAGTACAGTTGTGACCAAGACAGCCGTCAGGGCAAGATGCATCGGCTTTAGCGGCAGAACGGTAGATACATCGAGTCCGAACGCCATTGCGGCCAAAGCGACCGGGGCCGCGAACCCCACCGTGATCGACACCCATCCGGCGATCGCACCCAAAGCTTCGTCGTAGATGCGCGTCAGAAACACATACTCGCCGCCAGATCGTGGCATCGCCGACGCCAGTTCGGCGTAGGAAAGAGCCCCGCACAGGGCCACTAGCCCGCCCAATAGCCAGAGCAATAACAGGGCGTCGCCATCCTGCACGCCAGCAGCCTGCAGGCCAAGTGTTGTGAAGACGCCGGTGCCGACCATATTGGCGATCACAAGGAGCATCGCCGCACGCAGGTCCAGAAACGGCCGTCCGGAGCTCATGTTCTCGCTTTTGTTGTCAACTTCTCGGGTATCGCCCCGGTATGGCCTGCGTGACGGGTCACTTCGACCACTGGACGCTTAGTCCGGATCCAGCATCGCGAAACAGAGGAGCGTCGCAATCAACCCAATCGTCAACAAGCAACCCGCGCTACCGCAGACAAGTGCCAGAAGCACGGCCGCCGCGGCCCAGATCAGCAGGCAAAACGTTTGGTTTGCACGGTAGACGCGCGTACGCTTGCGCTCCTGAAATGCCCGATAGTCGGCGCGACCAGCGCAGAGCCAGTCCAACAGCCGACGGGGCCAGGCTGCCAATGGTTTTCGAATCGGTGCCATTGGAAATTGTTCCACTCAAGCCCTGATCCGACAGCAGGGACAATCTCCGCCTCCCTCCTGCAACATAGGCGGTTTCTGTCGAATCTCATACCAGTTGACTTGTCTTGACGCTCGCCTTCACTGTCGCACCGGCAGTCGCATAGCCAGGCTATGCTTCTGCCGGTGCTCCTCGAAGCCAAACCTCAATCCTGCGTCATCTGGTATGAGAATCTCCGGCAATCGCCCTATTATCGCAATGGCGGCGCTCAGGGTCTTGAGCAAGATCGGGAATCGCTCCATGCTAGCCGCATGCGTCCGTGCCGAGAGTTCAACGCCAAACCGGGTAAGGGCGATGGCCCGATGCCGCTGGCGCATGCAGCAAACGGAACGCATCAACAGCGAGCGGACCCGATTTCACACCTACCCCCAGACCCGCTGCTACCCCGCTCAGGTGAGATATGCCAGAAACCAGCATCGACATCCGCGTGCAGGAAAATCCATTCGACCCATCAGCCGAGCAAGATCGGCTGCGTCAGGGCCGACCGGACATCGGCGCCATGGTCGCCTTTGTCGGACTGATGCGGGACATCAACGAAAACCGCGGCGTTGCGGCGATGACCTTGGAACACTATCCGGGTATGACCGAGCGCGCGCTGATGGCGATCTCGAAGCAGGCCGCCGGGCGTTGGGAAGTAGACAGCATACGAATTGTTCACAGAGTCGGACGCGTGCTGCCCGAGGATCCCATCGTGCTGGTGGCGGTGACCAGTCGACACCGCACCGAGGCATTTCGCGCCTGTGAGTTCCTGATCGACTTCCTAAAGACGCGGGCGCCATTCTGGAAGAAAGAGGAAACTGAGCAGGGGAAACAATGGGTCGAAGCGCGGCACAGCGATTCAACCGCCGCCGGACGTTGGGAAAAAATCGAGCGCTGAGGCTTGCTGTCGAACACCTGCGCCAAATTCGGCAACCGTTATCGTGCAATTACCGCCCAACGGAATCTGCCTCCGATGCGTTCTCGAATGCGCCCCAACGGCAACCGAGCCAACAACAGACCGGCGAGCACGACGGCGTAGATAGCAGGCTCCAGGAGGTCGGCTTTGACCAGCCACAAATAGTGCAGCACACCGCACAGGGCAATCGGATAGACCAGACGATGAAGCTGCTTCCAACGCGCACCCAAACGGCGCACCCAACCCCTGGTGGAGGTGACCGCCAGGGGAATCATCAACACGAGCGCGACGAAACCGACCGTGATGTACGGCCGTTTGACGATATCCTCGACGATCGCGTTCCAGTCGAAATACTGATAGAGCCAAATGTACGTCGTGAAGTTCAAGGCTGCGGAGAAATACGCGAAAAGTCCCAGCATTCGCCGCAACCGCACCAGCCACGCCCAACCCGTGACGTGTCGCAACGGCGTGATCGCCAAGGTCACGAGCAGCAAGCGCAGGGCCCAATCGCCCGTGGCATGGGTGATGGCCTGCACCGGGTTGGCGCCGATACTACCGTCGATGATTCGCCAAATCAGAAACAACAAGGGCAATAGGCAGAGAAGGAACAGCGACGGCCTGGTAACACGT
>JBATTL010000834.1:0-5190 GCA_049670525.1 Thiohalocapsa sp.
CGACGCCCTCCTCCGCGATCAACGCCTGCAACGCGGCCGCGTCGATGCGCGTCGGGTTAGTCCAGATACAGGTGGGTAGCGGACGCAGCAGCGCGTCGATAAAGCCGTTCCAGTCCTCGACAACGGCGCCGAACAGTGGCTGGTAGCGTCCGAGCGCGGCGGCCAGGTCGGCGCGGCTCGGGTTATTATCGTCACGATCTCGTCGGGCCATGCACTGCTCCAAGTCTGCGTTGGCGTCTGCGGCGGCGCGCACCGCGGTCGCGAGCATAGCAGCAGTTGCTTCGGATACCGTCACCGCTTCTGCAGTGCCGAACCTTGGCTATCCGAAAAGGCACCCCGACATCCCCTGCGGCGGCACGATGCCGCGCGCGATCAATCCCGATGCCCGGAGACTACTTATGAATCGCACCACCAGCGTCTTGTTGCTTGCGGCCCTGCTGCCTGCCGTCGCCCCTGCCCATGTCAGGGCCGAGATCCAGACCGAGACCATCGAATACAAGGACGGCGAGACCAGTTTGAAAGGTCATCTGGTCTACGACGACAGCATCGAGGGCAAGCGCCCCGGCGTGATGGTCGTGCACGAGTGGTGGGGCCTGAACGACTATGCGAAAAAGCGCACCGAGATGCTGGCGGAACTGGGCTACGTTGCCTTCGCGGCTGATATGTACGGCGACGACAAGGTCACCGACCATGCACCGGATGCGAAGGGTTGGATGCAGCAGATCACCGGCAATGTCGACGCATGGCAGGCGCGCGCGCTGAGCGGACTGGAGATACTCAAGGGCAGCGAGCTTGTCGACGACGACAAGCTCGCCGCGATCGGCTACTGCTTCGGCGGTGCCACGGTCATGCAGATGGCCTATGCCGGGGCCGATCTCGACGGCGTGGTCAGTTTCCACGGGTCACTGCCAGCGGCGCCGGACGACGCCGATATCAAGGCGAAGGTGTTGGCCGCCCACGGCTATGCCGATGGCTTCGTCCCAGCCGAGCAGGTGGACGCTTTCGAGAAATCCCTTGCCGCCGCTGGCGCTGACTGGCAGTTGGCAGTCTATAGCGATGCGCGCCACGCCTTCACCAACCCCAATGCCGGCGAGTACGGCATCGACATGCTGCAGTACAACCCGGAAGCGGACAAGCGCTCATGGGCACTGATGCAAAGCTTTCTGGGCGAGATCTTCGTCGACTGACGCCTCATCGGCGCGGGCGCCGCGACCAGCCGCGCCCGCATCAGAGTCGAGCATCCCATGTCCGAGACCGCACTGGTCTGGTTCCGCCGCGATCTGCGTCTGATCGACAACCCCGCCCTGCATCAGGCGGTCGCGTCCTGTGACCAAGTGATTCCGGTCTATGTCCACGCGCCCGATGAGGAGGCGCCGTGGCAACCCGGCGGCGCGTCACGCTGGTGGCTCCATCACAGCCTGACGGCACTGAAGGATCAACTCGCGGCGCTCGGCTCAGGCCTTGTCATCGTCGAGGGCGACAGCCTCGACAACCTCCGCCGACTAGCCCGCGTGACTGGCGCCAGCCGGTGCCTCTGGAACCGTCTCTATGACCCGGCACTTGTAGCGCGAGACAGCGCCATCAAACAGTCCCTGCGCACCGATGGCATCCGTTGCGACAGCTTCAACGCGGCAATGATGCTGGAACCATGGCAGGTCAAGACCGGCAGCGGTGAACCCTACCGGGTATTCACCCCGTACTGGCGGCGCTGCGTCCCCCAACTTGAGAACATCGACCAGCCACTGCCAGCGCCGTCTGCGCTGCCCCCGATGCCCGGCGGGATCGACTCGCGACCGATCGATGCGCTCGGACTCTTGCCGGACATCCCTTGGGATCAGGGTCTGCGCGAGACCTGGAGTCCGGGCGAGACCGGCGCCACCGCGCGTCTGAGCAGGTTCCTCGCCGACCCAATCACGCGCTATGGCCAGGGCCGTGATGTCCCTGGCGAACCCGGCACGTCGGCGCTGTCGCCGCACCTGCATTGGGGAGAGATCGGACCGCGGCAGATCGTCGCCGCTATTCGCGAGCGCGGTCTCGGGGACAACGAAGACGCAAACCACTACATGCGCGAACTCGGCTGGCGGGACTTCAGCCATCAGATGCTCTACCACTTCCCGCATACACCGCTGGAACCGTTGAACCCCAAGTTCGCGGGCTTTCCATGGCGCGACGATCCCGACGGCGCGCTGCTCCGGGCATGGCAGCAAGGCCGCACCGGCATCCCCATCGCCGACGCCGGCATGCGCGAGCTGTGGCGAACTGGTTGGATGCACAACCGGGTGCGCATGATCGTCTCGTCACTGCTGACCAAGAATCTGCGGCTACCCTGGCAGCAGGGCGCACGCTGGTTCTGGGACACGCTCGCCGATGCGGACCTGGCCAGCAACACCCAGGGCTGGCAGTGGAGCGCCGGCAGCGGCGCCGACGCGGCGCCCTATTTCCGCATCTTCAACCCGGTACTCCAGGGCGAGCGGTTCGACCCCAGGGGGACCTATGTGCGACGCTGGTGTCCGGAGCTGGACGGATTGCCGGACAAGCACATCCACCAGCCCTGGGCATTGAAGCCGGCGCTGCTGGACCAGGTCGGCATCCGCCTGGGCCGGGACTATCCGGCACCGATCGTTGACCTGAAACGGTCGCGAGCAGAGGCCCTGGCCGCCTACGACCAGATCAAAACGGGTGGGTTCTGAGGGCGATGCGCGCGGAGGCGAACGCGGCGGAGCCGCAGGACCCCGCGTCCATTCCATCCCCTGGCCGGTCCACTGGTGTCAAGACATCGCAACCCTTGCTGCCGGTCGCACTGTTGCTGGCGTTACTGCTTCCGCTAATGCTGCTGTTTCTGCGCCATTTCGAGTATCAGCTACCACAATGGCTCGCCGAGCATCCGGCCAAGGCCGACTCGGTGCTGGTCGAAAAGGCCGCGAGACGGCTGTCGCTAATCCGCGACGGCGCCGTCTATCGCAGTTGGCGTATCGCGCTCAGTGGCAACCCCGTTGGCAACAAGCAGCGCGAGGGTGATCTGCGCACGCCGAGTCGCTCTACCGTCAACTCTTCATGCCTGCGGTTCAAGACTTCAGCGTGCGCGAGATCGTCGTCACCTTCGGCGTCTTCCTGGCGGTGCTGATCGCGATCGAGACCTTCATGAAAACTACCCTGTATCTGCGGGATGATGTCGTGCACGTGCGACTCGTCATCGCGACGGCCCTGATGGCGATTGCCCGGAAGGTCATCATCTTCGATTTCGAGAAGCTGCAGCCGATGTACGTCCCGGCCACGGCGGCGGTGGTTTTGGCGCTTGGCCTGGTCTATTGGCTGATGGACCGCAAGACGGTCCTGGGTGCACATTTCCAGCGACCCGATAATGCCGCCGGCAATGGGAACTATCCGCAAGGGCTCGCGCCGATAGAGTAAGGAGACGATCTGTCCCGAAAGATCGAGCCGGCGAGTGACAACCCGATAAACAACCGCGTTACTTGGGCGGGGTTTGTCGCAGACGTTCTCGCAAACAGGTTGACGAGCACGGTCGATGAACCCGTTTCGGTCGAGTTCTTCACCAGTCTTTTCCGGGCGGTTAGTTGGGGATCGACACCCCGCGTCGATGGCTCATATCCGCTCTTCCTTCCGATCGACAGCGCCTTTTCGCGACGCTCCGGGGAAGAAATCGATGCGCTGGTCCATAACCCCGAAGCACTGCGGTCATTGATCGGCGCGCACATCGTCTTCGGCAGATTGACGGACGCAGACCTCCAGCGCGGCGGAGCGTTTTTATCCGTAAGTGGTGATCAGGTCGCGGCCGAGTCGTTCGGAACCCCGTCTGTCAATGGGGCAGCCGTGATTGGTGCAACAGAGCTTGCAAACGGTGTTGTGTTCCTTGTCGATCGCTTGTTGTGAGGGTCGAGCAGCTTCGATTGCGGCGCGCCAGCGGCCGCTATTCGGGCGTCATTTCGGGCGCACACTCGCGATGGTGGCGTCACACATATCGAGCAGCGCGTCGCTGCACTCTCCCTGCCGTGCCGCCTCCGTGATACTCTCAAGCGCCAAGCGTGTAACTTGGGCCCGGTCACGGACCTGCGCCAATGCCTCCTTGAGGTGTTCGATCACCTTGTCTTTCGCATTGATCTCGCCGATGAGTTGGTCGAAGTGCGGTTCTCGATAGCGATCCATAAGCGCTGCGACGACCGGTTCGTGGCCCACCAGGTAGTCGTAGTTGAAATCGGACGGGGCGAAGCTTTTGAGTCCTTCCACCTGCCAGTAGCCTTCGTCCGAGATGCGCTCGAAGGCCATAGTCCAATCGGCATACTCTCGACGTGAAATCGATCGGCGGCTCAGGAGCTTAATATTCTCGTGTCGCGGATCAGCCCAGATCTTTTCAACCAGATCGTCAATGATCTGCTCCTCGCCTTCGATGGCTTGTAAGAACGTGCCGTTGCCATAGAGAAGCATGCCGGTCACGCCTTGATCGTCGTTATTTTTGCGGCACTGCATGAGTAGTGTCAGTAGCTGCTCCGCGGAGATCGGGTTGCCGGTGCTGCTGACATATGACACTTGAATCATTCGGATTTCTCACGTTGATAGGGATGTTGAAGTTCAGCCGCCTGCTTACGCATCGGGCAGGTTAAGGGTAGGGACAATGGGGATGAAGATAGAAAATCCGATGCCCCCCGATGGTTTAGGGTAGGACCGAGACGGAAGGCTAACGGGAGGCGGGATGAGCGGTCAATGTTCAAGAATGGCGCTGACCGACGTCACGAGGGCCGCAGCGCACGCTCTGCCTTACCATCGGCGGGGTGCAGAGTCATTCAGGGCAGGCGCAAGACAAGCGGCCTGTCGCGGAATACGCGCAAGACAGCTGCCAGCTCGTCGTTGCTGTCTCCGCTATTGACAGATTTCGAAACGAAGTCAGTGCGACTGCGAAACGGAGGCGTGCGTGAAGCGTCCCTGGGGCCGTATCTCGATACTCGGCGTGTCCTCGGCAACTCCATCATTCGCCGCTGACGCCAGAACCATGCCCGCCAGTCACCTGCAGATGTGTAATGCCATGCTGCCCCATAAACGATCAACAGCCGATTTCGCCAGGGCCGTACTGGCTGGTCTGTTCATGCTGCTCGGAGGAGGGGCCATGGCCATCGACGAGCCTGCCTACGACGTTGTGCGCGAAGGTCCGGGGTTCCAACTGCGACGGTATCAGCC
>JBATTL010000835.1:0-18418 GCA_049670525.1 Thiohalocapsa sp.
GTTCCGCCCCGGTTCTGGGCGACGCGGTCCGGGTAGGCCATTGCAAGGAGCGCGCCCGCATGGAGAGCGGCGTGTGATTGATCGGTGTTTATGCGCGTTTTCGGAGCTGTCGACGCGTTTCCACGCAGCAGACGCCGATACTGGCTGCTGAGCTGATCGATACGTCCGAGGCGACGTGCGTCGAACCCATCAATCCGTCGCCTTGCACGAAGTGCTCCGAGTGCCCCCAGCCGGGGTGTCAGGTCGATAGGTCTCGGGCAGTCGCGGGACGCGCTCCATGGATCGCGCTCTTCGAGTAGCGCGGCGAGATCCGCGGCTAGCGGCATGGCGTTCGCTGGTGTCTCCGCGAGCATCTTGGCAAGACGCGGATGCAACGGAAGGCTGGCCATACGCCGGCCTGCTTGGGTAATCTTACCTGCGCTGTCGATGGCGCCAAGGGTCTGAAGTAGCTCGACCCCGCGCGCCCAGGCGCCCGCGGGCGGTGGCTCGAGCCAGCGCATTAGGTCTGGATCGGCAACGCCCCAGAGAGCGAGTTCCAGTACCAGCGGCGCCAGATCCGATTGCAGGATCTCGGCTGGACGATGGGCCGGGCGTCCCTGGTGTTCGGCTTGAGTCCAGAGCCGGTAACAGATACCGGGCCGCAACCGTCCGGCGCGCCCGGCGCGCTGATCCGCCGACGCGCGCGAGATCGGCTCGGTGACCAAGCGTGATAGCCCGGAGCCCGGCTCGTAGCGGGGCTTGCGGGTCAGGCCGCTATCGACAACGGTCACGATCCCCTCGATCGTCAGCGAAGTCTCGGCGATATCGGTTGCGAGCACGACACGGCGTCGGCTGCCGCCGTCCGGGCGTAGGGCACGATCCTGCGCCGGCAGCGACAGTCCCCCGTGCAGTGGCAATAAGTCGACATCGCCGATCCCTCCGAGTTGACCGGCGACCCGATCGATCTCTGCCGCACCGGGTAGGAAGGCCAGGATATCGCCGTCCTGCTCCCGCAGCGCCAACCGCAAGGTAGTGGTGAGCGCATCCACGGGTTTGTTCGGGGAATGATCCGCGTAGCGAATCTCCACCGGGTGGCTTCGGCCCTTGCCCTCGATCACGGGGGCATCACCCAGGAGTCCAGCCACGGTGGCCGAGTCCAGTGTCGCTGACATGACCAGGATGCGCAGGTCCGGGCGCAGTGAAGCAGCGTCCAGCGCCAGCGCAAGGCCCAAGTCGGCGTTCAGGCTGCGTTCGTGAAACTCGTCAAAGATGATCAGTCCGCAGCCGTCGAGTTCCGGATCGGACTGCAGCCGGCGCGTCAGGATGCCCTCGGTCAGCACTTGGATGCGGGTATTTGGACCGATGACACGCTCGAAGCGTACCTGATGGCCGACCGTTTCGCCGACGGCCTCGCCGAGCATGGCTGCCATGCGTGCCGCAGCCATCCGCGCCGCGGGCCGGCGCGGCTCCAGCATCAGTATGGTCCGGCCCGAGAGCCAGGACTCTTCGAGCAACGCCAGGGGGACGCGGGTTGTCTTGCCGGAACCTGTAGGCGCCGCTAGCAGGGCGTGTCCCCAGGTCAACGCCTTGGCGAGACTTGGCAGTTCGGCCTCGATCGGCAGCGCGGATGCGGCGGCGTGGCTTAAGTCCGACATTGACGAACAGCGCCGCGCGCGGTCGAAATCGAAGGATGGATCAGCTGGCGCCGCGACGCGGTCTCGAACCGTCCGCGACGACCGGTGTCGCGAGTTTCCCGCTCTTTGCGAGGGCTCGTCGAAGCTTGTGGCCGGTGCCGAGCGGCACCAATATCTGATGCGGTCCCGCTCGGGGTGTTTTCGCGCGCTTCAGGCCGGGGTTCAGGTCCTTGAGCGTGCGCAGTGGCACGCCGCAATGACGTGCCGCCTGTGCCAAGTCTACTTGACTGCGCGCCTCGACCAATTCGAGCGTGGGGCGATTCTCAACTGCCGGCATCCGCATACCGAACCGCCCTGGTTCGCGCACCAGGTCGGCGATCGCGAGCAGCTTGGGTACGTAGAGCTCGGTCTCGGTAGGTAGGTCCAAGGACCAATAATCCGTCGGTTTGCCGCGCGCCTTATTGACACGTTGCGCTGAGCGCACTCTTCCTGGACCCGCATTGTAGGATGCCAGGGCCAGCGCCCAGTCGCCGTCGAACTCGTCGCGCAATTGCGTCAGATAAGCGATAGCGCCGCGTGTCGATGCCAGGATGTCGTTGCGACCGTCGTACCAGCCGTTTTGCTCGAGCCCCATCTCCTTACCCGTATAGGGCATGAACTGCCACATGCCCGAGGCGCTCTTGGGCGATACCGCGCGGGGGTTATAGCGGCTCTCCACCTCTGGCAAAAGGGCCAGTTCGGTGGGCATGCCCGCGCGCTCAAGTTCGCCGACAATGACATGCAGATAAGGGCGCGCGCGCCGCGCGAGGTCGGTAAGATAGGCTGGGTTGCGCTTCAGCGATCTAACTGCGCGGTCGACTCGCCCATTATGCGCAACGCCGAGGCTCGGCCCGCGGCGAACGCGATCCCATAGATCGGCGCTGTTACGCCCGCCATAGGAGGAACGCCCGTTTTGCCCAATGACTTGGACGTCACTGGCCGGCCGGACATAACCGTAGGCTCTCGCGGAAACCGTGCGGGGTACGTCGAGGCTCGGATCATAACCGCCCTCGTAGGTGGAGGGTTTGGACGCACAGCCCGGGAGGGTGAGGGTCGAGAGGGTGGCGATGAACAGGCTCGAAGCGGCTGTGGGCAGCCCAGGGGACGAACGTCGCGGCGCTGTTTGCATGACTTGTGCTGAAGTCAACTGGACGGTTAAGCCGGTTAGTCATTGTTTTTCCGGTCAGCGTGCGCGCAATATACGGGATTACCCCAGCTCTTTCCATACGCATCTTCCTGGAATCTCGATCGATGGTTCAATCAACGTGCCTCACCATTTAGCACCGACCGGTCGCCCCGCACCAAAGGTTCGGACGCGATGAAACCCTGCAGCGCGCCCGATGGCGACCCGCTCGCGGTGCTTTCGAAATGGTATAAGACGCCGCTCGGACGGCAAATCGCCCATGCAGAGAATGCCTGCCTCGAAAGATTGCTCTGTGACGCCTTTGGCCACTACCTGGTTCAGTTCGGAGCACCGTCGCAGTTCGAGCAGGCTGCAGAATCCTGCCGCATCCACCATCGCGTGGTCCTTGGTGAGACGCTCACCGACGTCCATTCCAGTCACCCGTTCGATGGCGAGGGCATTCGGTCGCTGCCCTATCGATTGCCCCTTGCGTGCGCTAGCGTGGATGCCGTTGTATTGCCCCATACGCTGGATTTTTGCGTCGAGGCCCACGAGGTCCTGCGCGAAGTGGAGCGGGTGCTGATTCCCGAAGGACGGGTGATTCTCTTCTGCTTCAATCCCTTGAGCACCTGGGGTCTGATGCGCTGGATGCCGCGTCGGCGCCGACGGGTGCCTTGGTGCGGTGGACAACTCACGCCGTTCCGAGTCGGTGACTGGCTGCGACTGTTGGGATTGCAATTGGAGAGCCGCGACATGCTTGCTTTCCGACCGCCTATGCGGCGGGCTTACTTGCCGCAGTTGGATTGGCTGGACACTATGGGTAGCCGTTACTGGCCGGTGTTCGGCGGCGTCTTTGCGGTGCGCGCCGTCAAGCGGGTCAAGGCCCTGACGCCGCTGCGTCCCAGTTGGACCCAGCGCGCACGGCTGCTTCCAGGCAGAGCGGTGGAGCCGACGGCTCGGGAGAACGGTAGTGCCTGATGCAGTTGAAATCTTTACCGACGGCGCTTGCAAGGGCAATCCCGGTCCCGGTGGTTGGGGGGCGTTGCTGCGTTTCGGCAAGCACGAGAAGGAACTGTGCGGCGGTGAAGGGGAGACAACCAACAATCGCATGGAACTGATGGCCGTGATCCGGGCCCTGGAGACGCTGACCAAATCCTGCAGCGTGGAGTTGAGCGTGGATTCGCGCTATGTGCGGGATGGTGTCGAGAGCTGGATGCCGCGTTGGAAGCGCAATGGCTGGATGACCCGCGAGCGCAAACCGGTCAAGAATCAGGATCTATGGCAACGGCTTGATACCGCGCTTTCGGGGCACAGCGTCAACTGGCATTGGGTCAAAGGGCACAGTGGACACCCCGAAAACGAACGCGCCGATCGGCTTGCGAACCAGGGCATCCCGCCGATGTGTTGAAGCTGTCAGCGTTCGTCGGCCCTCGGCCTCGCTTGTTCGGCCCCCGGCCTCGCTCGTATTGAAACGCGATCATTTGCGGATTCGTCACTATTGGGATTGATCATGCGCCAAATCGTTCTGGATACCGAGACCACGGGCCTGGAACCGGCGGAAGGTCATCGGGTGATCGAAATCGGCTGCGTCGAACTGATGGAACGCCGGCTGACCAAGCGAAATTTTCAGTGCTATCTGCAGCCGGACCGTGAGATCGATGCTGGGGCAGTGGAGGTGCACGGCATCTCCAATGACTTTTTGGCCGACAAGCCCCGCTTCGGCGATGTGGTTGATGAATTCCTCGCTTATTGTCGCGGCGCTGAGCTCATCATCCACAACGCGCCCTTCGATATCGGCTTTCTGAATAACGAATTGCGGCTGTGGCGCGGAGATGACGCCCCGGCTATCGATGATCTGTGCAACGTCACCGACACACTCGTGATGGCGCGCAATATGCACCCCGGTCAGCGCAACAGTCTGGACGCCCTGTGTAAACGCTACGAGGTCGACAACTCACGCCGCGATCTGCATGGCGCCTTGTTGGATGCCGAGATCCTCGCGGACGTTTACCTAGCCATGACCGGCGGACAGGTTAGCCTGCATCTGGGCGATGAGCGCGACGAGGGGGGGCAGGGCGGTGGGCGCCAAGCGGTCGTACGACGCCTGTCGACGCAACGTGCGCCGCTGCTGGTCGTGCGCGCCAATCCCCGGGAACAGCAGGCGCACGCGCAGCGCCTTGAGGCTATCCAAAAGGCCAGCGGAGGAGCCTGCGTCTGGCTTTCAGAAGATCAACCGCCTCGCGGATCCTGATTCAAAGACGGACGCGACTGTCGATTTGGCGGAAATCGCCTATGCCCGGCAGACAGACGCTCAGCGAGCGACGACCGCCGGGTTATTAGTTGGAGCGCTGTTGATGGTCTTGCGCGGGGGGCGAGCCCGCCATCGACTCGAGGGTATCAAGGTGCAGGACCTGCACGTGTTTGCGGTCCACCTTCAGCAATCCCTCATCTTGGAACCGGGTGAACAAACGGCTGACGGTCTCGACCGCAAGACCCAGATAGTTGCCGATCTCATGGCGTGACATGCTGAGGTAAAAATCGGTTGGTGAGAGCCCACGTTTGCTCAGCCGTTTCGACATGCTGACCAGGAATGCAGCGAGGCGCTCCTCGGCGTTCTTTTTTCCCAGCAGCAGGAGCATCTCGGCATCATGACCGATCTCCTTGCTCAGCAGCCGGAACATCTGGTGCTGCAATGATGGGATCGATGCAGACAGTTCTTCGAAGCGCTGAAACGGGATTTCACAGATGGCGGAGGTCTCGAGTACTTTCGCTGAGCAGGCATGGCAATCCTTGTCGATGGCGTCCAACCCGATGATCTCGCCGGGAAGATGGAAGCCGAGTACCTGCTCGCCGCCCTCTTCGCTAGGGGCATAGGTCTTGACCGAACCCGTCTTGACGACGAAAAGCGAGCGAAAGCGCTCGCCGCCACGAAACAGTTGGTCGCCCCGATGCAGGGGGCGTGTGCGTTTCACGATGTTGTCGAGGCGGTCCACGTCGTCGGGCGACAGGCCCATCGGAAGACAGAGCTGTGACAGTGTGCAGTTCTTGCATGCCACTCGGATGGTCTCGAAGGAAATGACTTTTCTTTGAGCCACAGCAGAGGACCTGTTTGGTTAGGGGGCTACATTGTGCAACTGACGTTGACATGGATCAAGTGTCAACGCGGTTGACAGTAAGCCATAGTGAATTCGGGTCAATCGCATGGTGCGACTGGGGGTTTGCCCCCGGAATGGTTGACGGTGGCACCTGCTGGCCCTGCGCCTGACTTTATCTGCGCGGGCAAGCAAGAGGCTTGGCGCATCAGGCCTCTTCCGAAGCCTGAAATGAAAAAGCCGCGCCGAGGGGCGCGGCTCTCAGCGGCCTGACCGGCCGCTGGGGTCTTACTTTGTTTCGCCAGTAGCCGGAGCGGCGGGAGGAGCCGGCGGTACGCCATAGGGAGCAGCGCCGTAGGGCATGCCATAGGGGGGGGCGCCGTAGGGAACGCCATAGCCGGGGTAGCCGCCGTAGCCGTAACCGGGATAGCCGCCGTAGCCATAGCCCGGATTGCCGTAGCCATAGCCGCGGCCGTACCCATAGCCTTCGCCGCGACCGCGACCATAGCCACGGCCGCCGCCCGACATGCTCATGTTGAAGTCGCCATAACCATCGCCAAACATGTCGCCGAACATGTCATTCATGCCGTTGCCCCAGCCGTTACCGTAACCGGGGCCGCCCCATCCCGGACCACCCCAGGCATGAGCAGCGTTAATCGAAAAGGCGGTGGCGCCGGCAATGGTCGCGATGCTGAGCACTTTGGCAAGCTTATTCATCTTTAGTGACGCTCCGAGAATCTCTTCGTTATAGAGTCGTGACCTGGACCGGCACAGCAGAGGTGGGCGCACTGTGGTCACGTTGGCCCGCAGGGTGCGAACCGGCGCGAGTATACGTCTGGGGTTTGGGCTTGTGAAGTGGACCGCCTCCGCGAATGCAGGCCCTACCCCTGGTGGTTCAGACCCAAGTTCCTAGACTGTGTGCGGCAGTGAACGCGCAACAGCATCGCGCCAATTGAGGGAAACCAGGGATTTTGCTACCGTCTAAAGGCATCCGGTGCGCAGGTTCATGCCCGTCTTCCCCAACTCTATGTCTAAGTTTATTTTCATCACCGGCGGCGTCGTCTCGTCGCTGGGTAAGGGCATTGCATCAGCGTCGCTTGGCGCGTTACTGGAGGCCCGGGGCCTGCGCGTGACGATGATCAAGCTCGATCCCTACATTAACGTCGACCCAGGCACGATGAGCCCGTTTCAGCACGGTGAGGTCTATGTCACCGACGACGGTGCCGAGACCGACCTCGACCTCGGCCATTACGAGCGTTTTCTGCGCACGCGCATGGGCCGCAACAACAATTTCACGACCGGTCAGATCTACGAGAGCGTTATCCGAAAGGAGCGGCGCGGCGAGTACCTGGGTCGTACCGTTCAGGTGATCCCGCATGTGACGGACGAGATCAAGGGCTGCATCCGTCTGGGCGCGGGCGATGCGGATATCGCGATGGTCGAGATTGGTGGCACCGTGGGTGATATCGAGTCACTGCCCTTTCTCGAAGCCATTCGCCAGATGCGCGTCGAGGTCGGTCACGAGAACTCGCTGTTCATGCACCTAACCCTCGTGCCCTATATCCGCACCGCGGGCGAGATCAAGACCAAGCCGACGCAGCACTCGGTCAAAGAGCTGCGTTCCATCGGTATTCAACCCGACATCTTGCTGTGCCGCGCCGAGCACAACCTCCCGGGAGACGAGCGCCGGAAAATCGCGCTGTTTACCAACGTGCCCGAGAATGCGGTCATCTCCGCAGTCGATGCCGACAACATTTACCGCATTCCGATGTTATTGCACGCCCAGCAGCTCGATACGCTGGTCGCCAGCCAGTTTGGGCTTGAGGCGCCTGAGGCCGATCTGTCGGAGTGGCTGCGAGTATTGGATGGCTTCGAGAATCCGACAGACTCAGTGACCATTGGCATGGTTGGCAAGTACACGGATCTAACGGAGGCCTACAAGTCCCTGTCCGAGGCACTGGCCCATGCGGGTGTGCATACGGCCACGCGCGTTGATATCCAATACATCGATGCCGAGGAGATTGAGCGCGACGGTACCGCTTGTCTCGCCGACATGGATGCGGTGCTGGTGCCGGGCGGTTTCGGCAAGCGCGGTATCGAGGGCAAGATCGCGGCGGCCGGCTACGCGCGGGAGAACGGAATACCTTATCTCGGTATTTGTCTCGGCATGCAGGTCGCGGTGATCGACTACGCACGCAATGTGGCAAGGCTTGAGGGTGCGCATAGTACCGAGTTCCAACGCGACACCGCGCATCCCGTGATTGCGTTGATTACTGAGTGGCAGACGGACGACGGCCGGCGCGAGACCCGCGATGCGGAGGCGGACATGGGTGGGACGATGCGCCTTGGGGGGCAAAACTGCCGTCTTGAACCGGGGAGTCTGGCGCGGACCATCTACGGGCGCCACCAGGTTCGCGAGCGGCATCGGCACCGTTACGAGTTCAACAATCGATATGCGGACAGGCTGAAAGACGCCGGACTCCGGTTTTCAGGCTTGTCGCTTGACTCAAAATTGGTAGAAATTGTCGAGATTCCGGATCATCCTTGGTTTGTCGGCTGCCAGTTCCACCCGGAATTTACGTCGACCCCCCGCGACGGGCATCCGTTGTTCCGAGGTTTTATTGGTGCGGCGTTGTTTCGACACCGTCAGAGCCGGGAGAACAAGAGTGCCGAAAAGGTCGCGTAGCGTGCCGGATTCTGCCGACGCTGGCCGGATAGCTGCCTCATTCCGATTTTGATCCCTTTACCAAGCCCAGTTCCAAGCCCGGTTCCGATCGCAATTGAGACCGTGCGGCGATCGCGAGGCCCAACGCACTGGGCCTGACCTCCGCCCGGAACATAATCTTCATTCATCCGCTCTCGTCCTGGAGAATCAGTCCATGTCCGAAATCGTCGACGTCAGAGCCCGAGAGATCCTGGATTCCCGTGGCAACCCGACTGTTGAGGTTGATGTCATCACGGCGGATGGCGCCATCGGTCGCGCCGCGGTGCCCTCTGGTGCTTCCACCGGATCGCGCGAGGCCCTCGAACTGCGCGATGGCGACAAGTCTCGTTACGGCGGAAAGGGTGTGGTGACCGCTTGCGGCAATGTGAATGGAGAACTCCGCGATGCGATCGCGGGCATGGAAGTCTCCGAGCAGGAAGCGCTGGATCGTCGGATGATCGATCTCGACGGCACCGAGAACAAGGCGCGCCTCGGTGCCAATGCCATTCTCGGCGTTTCGATGGCTACGGCGCATGCCGCCGCGCAGGAGCAGGCGCTGCCGCTCTACCAGTATCTCGGCGACGGCAACTATCGCCTGCCGGTGCCGATGATGAATATCATTAACGGTGGTGAGCACGCCGACAATAGCGTCGACTTTCAGGAATTTATGATTCTGCCGGTGGGTGCGCCCAGCATGCGCGAGGCGGTCCGCTGCGGCGCGGAGGTGTTCCATGCGCTGAAGTCCGTTCTCAACGGCCGGGGTCTGGCTACCAGCGTTGGTGATGAGGGCGGCTTCGCACCCGATCTGCCGTCCAATGAGGCGGCCATTGAGGTGATCCTCGAGGCCATTGAGAAGACCGGCTTCAAAGCAGGGCAGGACATCTACCTCGGCATGGACGTCGCGAGCTCCGAGTTCTACGAGGACGGTGTCTACAACCTCAAGGGCGAGGGTCGTACGCTCGATAGCGCCGGGCTCACTGATCTATTGCTGGACTGGGTCAACAAGTACCCGATCCTGAGTATCGAGGACGGCCTCGCGGAAGGTGACTGGAGCGGTTGGAAGGACCACACGGAACGCCTCGGTGACAAGGTGCAGCTGGTCGGTGACGATCTGTTCGTGACCAACACCAAGATCCTGCAGGAGGGCATCGACAAGGGGATTGGCAACTCGATCTTGATCAAGGTGAACCAGATCGGCTCATTGACCGAGACCCTGGAGGCGATCCAGATGGCCCATGGCGCCGGCTACACGGCCGTCGTCTCGCATCGCTCCGGCGAGACCGAGGACACCACGATCGCGGACCTAGCGGTTGCCGCCGCGACAGGCCAGATCAAGACTGGCTCGTTATCCCGCTCCGACCGTGTCGCCAAGTACAACCAGTTGATGCGTATCGAGGATCAGCTTGGCGAGGACGCGGTGTACGCCGGGCGCTCTGCGTTCCGGTTCCTATAGCGAGCGAGCGGTCGGCCTGGGGCGCTCCAAACGCGTTTCTGGACCGGCCGCTGGATTGTCACCATGCGCTGGCTGATATTGGGTCTAATCATTCTGCTGGGGCTGCTGCAGTATCGGCTTTGGGTCGGTGATGGCAGTCTTGAAGAGCTGCACGCGCTGCGCGTGCAGATCGATGACTATCGCACCGAGTTGCAGCGTCTCGAAGCGCGCAACCTGGCCCTCGCCGCCGAGGTGCAGGACCTCAAAGACGGTCTTGAGGCCATCGAGGATCGCGCCCGCAGCGAACTGGGCATGATCCAGCGCGGCGAGGTTTTTCTGCAGGTCATCGAGAAACCCAAGGACGAACCAACACCATGAGCGGATCCCAACCGGCTCACAGGGGTCGCCACGGCGATACGTCGCGCGGACCAGCGCGGCAAACTGCCCGCTCATGAGTCTTGCTCCGAATGGCGCGACACGCCACTGGGTGCTGATCCCCGCCGCTGGTGTCGGCAAGCGTTTCGGCGGCACGGTGCCAAAGCAGTACATGGAGCTGGCTGGGCGTATGGTGATCGACCACGCCTTGGGGCTGTTCGTCGACCATCCAGCCGTCAGCGGCTGCGTCGTCGTCCTGGGGTCCGAAGACGAGTACTGGCCCGATAGCCGATTTGCCAAGCACCCACGGGTTCGCTGGGCGCCGGGCGGCCGGGAGCGCTGTCATTCAGTAGGCAACGGCCTCGATGCACTGGCCGCCGATGCTGACCCTGAAGACTGGGTGTTGGTGCACGATGCCGCTCGGCCCTGCTTGCATTCAGACGACCTTGATGCGCTGATCGCCGGACTGCGTGATGAACCTGTCGGCGCCCTGCTGGCGTTGCCCGTGCACGACACCGTCAAGCAGTCCAGCGATGGCCGGCAGGTGGATGGCACATTGCCACGTTCGTCGCTCTGGCGTGCCTTCACGCCCCAGGCCTTTGGGCTTGGTCTGCTGCGTCGCGCCTTGGCCCAGGCGGAGGTCGAGGGGCAGTTGGTCACCGACGACGCCAGCGCCATCGAACTGCTTGGCCTGAAGCCGCGGCTGATCGAGGGCCGGTCCGATAATATCAAGATCACCCGCCCCGAGGATCTCGCCCTCGCGCGGTTCTTTCTGCAACAACAGGGTCGACTATGCTGATCGGACAGGGCATCGATGCCCATCGCTTTGAAGACGACCGCCGCCTGCTGCTCGGCGGTGTTGAGATCCCCCACGATCAGGGTCTGGCGGCCCATTCCGATGGCGACGTCGCGATCCATGCCCTTTGCGATGCGCTGCTGGGCGCCGCCGGTCTCGGCGATATCGGCCATCATTTTCCGGATACCGACGCCGCCTACGCAGGCATCGACAGCCGCATCCTATTGCGTCGCGTCATGGCCAGCCTCGTGGAGCGCGGTCTGGTCGTGCACAATGTCGATCTCACCATTGCGGCTCAGGCGCCGAAGCTCGCCCCCCACATCGACGCCATGCGAGAAGTGCTGGCCGGCGATCTCCAATGCCCGAGATCTCGGGTCAACGTCAAGGCCACCACCACCGAGCGCATGGGTTTCACAGGCCGCGGCGAAGGAATTGCCGCGTTCGCCGTCGTGCTGCTGAACGAATGATTCAGTCTGAGCAGCCAAGCCCACCGGTCTGGCAGCCCTTCCGCAGATTGCCAAGGGCACATGGCGGCCCCCTAATCTCCTGCCGTCTGCGGGAGCTTGCCGAAGACTTCGTCGTCGACGAAATACTCGCGTTCGGTCCCGATCGTGAAGGCGAGCACTGTCTGCTCCGGGTCCGCAAGACCGACGCCAACACCGAATGGGCCGCCCGGCGCCTTGCCAGCGTGGCCGGTGTGCCGGCCAAGGCCGTGGGATACGCCGGTCTCAAGGACAGACATGCCGTGACGACGCAATGGTTCTCGGTGCACCTCGGTCCGCGCCCGGAACCGAGCTGGGACGTTCTGCGCGCGGACGGCATCGAGGTGCTCGAGAGTCATCGGCACCAGCGCAAACTGCGTCGCGGCGTGCTGGTGGGCAATCGCTTCGAGCTTCGTTTGCGCGATGTGCGGGGCGACCCCGACGCACTGGCCCAGCGCATCGACAGGCTCACCGCCCAGGGTGTCCCGAACTATTTCGGCCCTCAACGTTTCGGTCGCGATCAGGCCAATCTGCATCATGCGGATACGCTGTTCCATGCGGAGGCTCGGGGCAGCACAGGGAACGGCAGTGGGGACAGCGCAAGGAACGAAGCCACGGGTTCCCGCCGAGAGGCTCCGCGCGTCAGTCGCCACATGAAGGGGCTCTGGTTGTCCGCGGCTCGCTCGCAGCTATTCAACGAGGTACTGGCGCGTCGTGTTCAGCGGAACGACTGGCACCGTGCGCTGCCGGGCGAGCGGCTGCAACTGAGCGGAAGCCACTCTCACTTTCTGACCGAGACCGTCGACGACGCTATTCGTACGCGCGTCGCGAGCGGCGACGCTCAACCCACCGGCCCGTTGTTCGGTGCCGGCGACCCATTGACTTCGGGAGCGGTCGCCGACCTCGAAGCCGACGTCGCCGCCGCATTCCCTAGCTGGATCGCTGGCCTTGCCGCTGCCGGTCTGCGTCAGGAGCGCCGCCCATTGGTTTTGGTACCCGAAGGTCTGGCCATGGAACGACCGACCTCCGACTTGGCATCTGATCAACTGTTGCTGCGCTTCGTACTGCCTGCCGGTAGTTACGCCACCACATTGCTGCGCGAGCTGGCCGACTGGTGATACGCGTTGACGGTTTCGGGTTGGACAAGCTTGGCCGCAATCCGAGGCCGTTCAATCCTTATCCTCGCTCACTCATCGACGACCTGCCTGAAGGATTGCCTTCATATTGCCTCGGAACTTGCATTGATACGGCCGAGTCCTAAGGAAAGCAGGCTGTTGTCGTCAACTCCGCCTGCCTTCGGCTGCCCAGAAGTGCATCATGCGGGCATTGCTGACCGGATCATTATCGAGCGCCCCATGCCAAGCCTGTTGCTTTTGCCTGCCGCCATCTGTCTGTTCTGGCTGATCCCAGGCACACCAGCCGCCGCGGACTCTCAATGCGCGGACATTTGCCAACTTGGGGAGGTTTCCGAGGACGGCATCTGTGCGTTGTGGGACAGCAACAAGCGCCTGTGGATGGATCAGATCGATGACGGTGACGGCGAACTGCACAATCGGGCCCGGGTGCATCTGGCCTGGTTGCGGGAGCGCTTGATGCCCGCTGGGGGTGTCATGAGTGCCGTGTTCTCCGATGAGACCTACCAAGAGGTCCGAAGCTTCAACGGAGTGCGGGATCCGGCGATTTGGACAGGCGCCTATCTGGCCGCCGAGGCACTACGCTTCCTCACCACGGCCGCGCCCGACGCCGAAGCACAAATGGCGAAAACACTCCGGGTGCTGCACCGCTGGTGGAATCTACCCGGCGATCCCGGATACTTGGCCCGCTTTGCGGCGCCGGAAGACAGTGCGCCTGCAATACTCGCGGCCTTGCCCTTGAACGACGATGAGGTGCACCGCGATCGGGCCTCGGACGGCAGCTTGTGGCGCTGGCGGGGCGACGTCAGCCGTGATCAATATCAGGGCGTAATGCTCGGTTACTCACTCGCCTATGAAGCCACTCAGGACGACGCGCTCCGCGAATTGATTCGTGAAGATGTTGTCGAGTTTGCCGAACAATTGATGCGGCGGGAGCGGCACACCGTGGCGGTGATCGTCAATGGCCGACGCACCGAGTTGCGCGTTGATCTTGAAAACGTCATCTACTCCCAGAGCGAAATGCTCGATGCAACTCCGACGGTCGAGATCGACTTGGCGACCCAAGAGGTCAAAGGTCGTGGGATTCTCGTTTTTTGGCCGAACCCATCCGAGTATTTGCGCCAGATTCCCGGCCTTGGCTGGTTGCCGCGTATCCAGCTGAACACTCAGGCGATTCAGCTTGCATCCATCTTCCGTGTCGCGCTTCAGGTTACCGATGGTGTCCCTGGCTACGCGGCGCGTCGTCAGACATTGGCCGAGTATTACGACCGCCGCTTCGACGAATGGCTGGACATCGCTTCGAACTGGGAGAACACGGAAAGCTGCGGCGACAGTTACTACGGGTTAAACATTGCGTTCATGCCAATATTCAACTGGGCGCGGTTGGAATCGGATCCACAGCGTCAGGAGCGCATAAAGCGCGAAGTCCTCGCGGATCGGATGTGGCCTGCTGTCGCGGAGCACAAGAATGTCTTCTTCGCCTTTGTCTACGCGTCTCAGGCGCCTGTTGGGACTGCCGTGGACTCCGTCGTCTCCAGGCATGTCGAACAACTGGCGGGCTTTCCGCCGGCGCCCAATGAAGCGATCCCTGTCGACTTGAGGGATCTCTATCAGGAAGACGCTTCTTGTCCTGGCCAGTCCGTGGATGCGATTGATGTTGGCCAGCGAGTCCCGGCCACATTTATCTGGGAACGGAAAGCGTGGAAGCTCAGTGACCCGGGCGTGCCCAACCTGCTTTACAGCGGTGTCGACTATCTGCTGGCCTATTGGATGAGTCGCTACTTCGTCTATGTCGAAGAAGACGCGCCGGGTACTTGTTCCGCGTATCGCAATTCCGAGATCGGCCTCTGGTCTCCGCGCACCGCGGCGCAGATCGATTCGGATTGGGACTTTGTCGACGCAGATTCCGGCTTGCTTGACGCCGTTGTCATCGCGGGTTCACCGACATACAACGGCTGGGACCCTGGTGTGGTTCGTCTACGGAATGTCAGCGATTTGGGGTTCGAGGCTCGCTTTCAGGAATGGGATTACCGCGGACGCGACTTCGGCGACGGCCAGCATGTCGCAGAAAGCTTGCCCTTTGTGGTGCTGACGCCTGGACGTTACGTTCGAAGCGACGGCTCGGTTTGGGAAGTCGGCAGGTTCGACCTCGGCGGCACGCTGAACTGGCAGACGGTGCGTTTCGCTGAGGCATTCGCTGGGGCTCCAAATCTGTTTCTAACGGGCCAGACCAGCTGGGGCAGTCAAGCCGTGATCGCGCGCGCGCGGCATGTGCGCGCCGACGGATTCGAGGTCGCGCTGTTAGAGGAAGAAGCACTCAATGACGGCCACGCGATCGAAACGATCGGCTACCTCGCCATCCACAGTCCCGAGGGCGGTGGCCTGATCGACCTTGATGGCGTCGAGGTGCCCTATCTGTTGCAGACCGTTGCCGCAGATCATCGCTGGTTGCCGGCGCTTAGTCACCGTCTCAGGCTCGAAGAAGAGCAATCCCGTGACACTGAGACCAATCACCTCGATGAGTTGATCAGTGTGCTCGCTCTTGGCACACAGATCTTCGCGCAACAGATCACACATAATGGCCCTGATACGGCCGCGCTGCGTCGGCTCGCCCCAACAACTGCGGCGCCAATGGAATGGGGCATGCTGCGTGGCATCGATCACAATTGGCAGACGTTGCCGTTCGCTAAGTCATACGCCGATCCCGTGGTCATCGCGAAACCGACGACCAACAACGGCGGCGATGCAGGCGTCATTCGCATCAGCGGCGTCCAGAGCGGCCATGCCCGGCTACGCTATCAGGAATGGGCCGGCTATCTCGACGGGTGGCACACGGGCGAGGATGTTTTCTATCTGGTCGCCGATGCCGGTCAGCACCGCTTGGGTCAATTGGCCGTTCAAGCGGACTGGGTGGACACAAATCGACTCGCGCAAGCAGGTCGCTGGGAGGCGATTGACTTCGACACCTTCTTCGTCACGGATCCGGTGGTGCTGTCAGCGGTGATGACATCCAACGGCAGTGATCCCGTAACGACCCGCATCCGCGGCCTCGATCCAGGAGGCTTCCAGCTGGCCATGGACGAGCAGGAGAGCAAAGCAGACGGTCATGTGGACGAGAAGGTGGGCTGGGTCGCGATTGAGGGCGGCGACGCCATCACCGCCGAAGGGAGAAGGCTCAGTGTCTTTTTCACATCGATCGATGACAATTTGACTCCGGTGCGCTTCACCATACCGACCCTGCATCGCTATCCAAGCGTGATCGGTGACATCGATAGCACCTACGGTATCGATCCGGTGTTCCTACGTTTCGCTGACCTGATCCGCGACGAGGTCAAATTGAAGCTAAGCGAAGAACAGTCTGCTGACACCGAGACCAACCACCTGTTCGAAGACGTGGGGGTGTTCGTCGGTGAGTGACGGATCACTCGCTAAGACAGCGCCCAACATGCGCTCCGGCGAGGCGATTACCCCGCCTTGCATCCAAATTGCCCGAGTACGGCGGAGCTGACGTGATTTCGTGGGTTGCATGAAGTTAAGAAATTGATTTAAAAAGCGAAAAATGCAGTAATAGAAAAAGGGCTCCTGTGGCCATTCCTCATCGCGGCGAGGTGCTGAGCGGGCCTCGATCCGGCGCGGCCTAAAGCCCGCATCCAGCTTGCCCCCGGACTTGAGCCGTCCATCCCGCGGGACGGTCGCGAGTCTCTCGCTCGGAGCTGGTACCATATCGGACCACTTGGGTTTTCCATCCGCCCGTCGTTGCAAGAGGTTCCCCGACTTGTCCCGCTCCCCGATTAATCGGTCCGATCTGGTGCCGCTGTCTGCGCTGGAACGTCGTTCCGCCGTGGGATTGGCGATGATTTTCGCCATGCGCATGCTGGGGCTGTTCATGATCCTGCCCGTGTTCGCCCTCTACGCCCATGATCTGGCTGGCTCGACTCCGCTGCTGATCGGTCTCGCCATCGGCGCCTACGGTTTGACTCAGGCGCTTTTGCAAATTCCGTTCGGTCTACTATCGGACCGTATCGGCCGCAAACCCGTCATCTACGCGGGCTTGGTGATCTTCGCCATCGGCAGCGTCGTTGCTGCCAATGCGGATTCCATACAGGGCGTCATCATCGGACGCGCGTTGCAGGGCAGCGGCGCGATCGCGGCGGCCGTCATCGCGCTGGCGGCAGATCTGACCAGGGAGTCGGTACGTACCCGTTCTATGGCGGTCATCGGTATCAGCGTCGCGCTTTCCTTCGCCGCAGCACTGGTGCTCGGTCCCGTGGTCGGCGAGATGATCGGTGTCAACGGCATTTTTTGGCTCACCGCGGGATTCGCGCTGCTTGGCATGCTCGTGCTGGCCACGATCGTACCGACCCCGGATCACTCCACTGTGCATCGTGATGCGCAACCTGTGCTCAGCCAACTGTCCGGGGTACTCGCCAACACGACGTTGCTGCGGCTCGACCTCGGCATCTTCCTGCTGCATCTGACCATGGTCAGCCTGTTCGTGGTTCTGCCGCTTTCGTTGCAGTCCGCCGGGCTGCCGGCTGCCGGTCATTGGAAAATCTACTTGCCCGTGGTGCTTCTCGCAATTGTGCTGATGGTGCCTCTGATCATCGTCGCGGAGCGAGCCGGACAGGCACGTATGGTGCTGACGGGTGCCGCCGTCGCGCTTTCGGGCGCCATGTTTGGCTTTGCCGCCTTCGACGGCTCTCTCTGGATAGCGGTGCTGCTATTGACGATCATGTTCACGGTGTTCAACCTGCTGGAAGCCGTCTTACCGTCCTTAGTATCGAAGGCCGCGAGCGCAGGTGACAAGGGCACGGCCATGGGTGTGTTCTCCAGTTCGCAGTTCTTCGGCGCCTTTCTGGGCGGCGTGCTCGGCGGGCTTGCCCACGAGCGTTTTGGCCCCGAAGCGGTCTATCTGCTTGCGGGTTGCTCCGCGCTGCTGTGGCTGGCGGTTGTCATGACCCTGCGCCCGCCCGAGAACCTGGTCAGCCATATTCTGCCTCTTGGCAGGCTGCCGGCGGGCGAGGTGCAGACCTTCCGCGAGCGGTTGCTAGCCATTCCCGGCGTGGAGGAAGCGGTGATTCCCATAGACGAAGGGGTCGCCTATCTCAAGGTGGACAACGGGCGACTGGATTGGGCAAGATTGCAGGCCGTTTCCGCAAGCCATTAGGGCGGGCGGCGGCTGCATCAACGGTTACGCATTAATGGCCCCATTTGCTAGAGCAGGGTCCGGAGGGAGAGCGATATGGCCGGTGGCGGCGTCAACAAAGTCATTCTGATCGGCAATCTGGGCGTCGATCCCGAGGTGCGCTACATGCCCAGCGGAAGTGCTGTTGCGAATATCCGAATTGCGACCAGCGAGACCTGGAAAGACAAAACGACAGGCGAACCCCAGGAGCGCACCGAGTGGCATCGGATTGCGATGTTCGGCAAGCTCGGGGAGATTGCCGGGCAGTACCTGCGTAAGGGCTCGAAGGTCTACATCGAGGGGAGGCTTCGCACGCGCAAGTGGCAGGGCCAGGACGGACAGGATCGGTACACGACGGAGATCGTAGCCGATCAGATGCAGATGCTGGATGGCCGGGGTCAGGGCGGAGCTCCCGGTCCGAACTACGGCACCAACCAGCAGGGC
>JBATTL010000836.1:0-1863 GCA_049670525.1 Thiohalocapsa sp.
ACTCCCAAACCACCTCCCCGATGGATGCACCGGTCACATGTCAGTATTCGGCTGAAGTAGGTACGGCAAACTACTGAACAGACGGTACATGCTCCCGCCGATGCTCGACTGCAGCCTCAGTGATCAAGAACTCGCGCGACTGCGCATGGCCCATGGTCGGGCGCTGAATGTACGCGACGCCTACCACATCAATGCGGTAATCCTGCTGGCGCGAGGGCGAACTCCTGCAGATGTCGTCGACGCGCTGTTGATCGACGCCGATACGGTGCGCGCTTACCTCAAGCGCTACCGCCAGGATGGTTTGGAGCAGTTGCTTTGTATGAGTTACGTCGGCAGCGAGTCCTTGCTCTACGCGGCGCATTCAGCTACCGACCCCGGAAGGGTGGTTTGATGAAGGCCCCCCGAGGGGGCCGTGGGGGCCAACGTGGTACCGACCAGCGCGACCTTGGCCGAACGCTGTCGCCAACTGGCATGTTGGCCCTGTCGCGCATGCAATCACACTGCGCGTGGCTTGCTGTCTCGCCGCGCACCAGTCTCCGTTTTGATCGGCGCTGTTGCGCCTGTGGAGATACTTCCCTCGTTCCGCTGAGCCGATGGCTATCTCCGAGGTTTGGAGATGCACGCCGGAACAGCAGAGCCTCTTCGAGTCTCACCGCAAGAGGCGGTGGCTTACCTATTGCGAGTTAGCGCAACTTGACACGCATTTACGCTCGGTGCTGCATCGGCTCGGCTATGAATACAAGAAACCGAAGCTGGTGCCCGGCAAGGCTGATGCCGAGCGTCAGGAGGCGTTCGTTGCGGACTACAATAAACGCAAGGAAACCAACGGCGCAGACGACGTCGCGCTGTTCATGGAAACCACCCATCCGCAGTACAACCCGGCGCTCGGTTGCGGTTGGATCAAGCGAGGGGAGCAGCGCCACCTCGAAAGCAACACCGCGCTGCGTCGCTTGAACATCAACGGCGCCATCGACATCGCGACCATGAGCGCCCAGGTGCGTTTCGATGAGAAGATCGACGGGCGACGGGAATGTCTTATGCCGCTTAGGGCCCGGCTGCAAATAACCTGTGCAGATGGCGCAGCAATTTCGCTCGCTTTCGCGAAGCGGCGAGGGGCGCATAGCTGAGCTATGTAATCCTCGCCGCGACAAAGAAAGCGGGCGAGAGTGCCAGCAAGGTGTGCAGGTTATTTGCGGACGGTCCCTTAGCGCACGCCAACCTGATGAGCGCCGCGAACTTAGACGTCGCCGGGCTCGGTGCCGCGCGTGCCGCGATACGCAAGCAGAAGGGACCGAATGGCGGCTATTTGAATCCGGTCCCGCGCTTCCTGTTGGTGCCGGCCGCGCTGGAGACTGCCGCCCTCGTGCTGGTCGCCGCGTAGAAGATCTCTGATCCGCTGCAAATTGACACCCGCGAGCGCGTCTATTTCACCGGACAGCGCGGCGTCTTCACCGAGGAGGATACCGAGTTCGCCACCGATAACTTCCGCCTGAAGGCCCGGTTGGACTTCGCCGCGACGATCCCGGAGTGGGCCGGAATCGTGAAGACCTCAGGCAGCTAAGAACCCGAGGCCCGGCCGCGCAATATCCTGACGTGCGGTTGGTGCAGCTGCCGCGTTAGCCGTGGCGGTCGGGGAAAACGGCAAGCCCGATATGGTCCGCCCTGCCGGGCTTTTCTTTGGCGACCTTCAGGCCGCAAGCCCTTCACCGCATCGGAGTCCGTTGCGATGGCGGAGCTGATTAAGGACGAGTTTGAGGCTGAGGCGGCGGAGCACCAGGCAAGACTTCGGTACCCGGCGCCGACCCCCTTACTCAGCACGGCCACCGGGCCGGCGCTGCTGATGGCGTCGGCAACGTACACGAC
>JBATTL010000837.1:0-3420 GCA_049670525.1 Thiohalocapsa sp.
GCCTGGTAGCGCTCAATGCCGTTGTCCTGGTCGTTGATTCGGGCTAGGTAGTTCCAGATGCGCAGCAGCTCCGGGCAGGGACTGCTGCGGACGAAGGCGAGCAGCCGGCCGTAGGCCTGGTGTGCGAGTTGTGTCAGATCCGCGCCCGTCGGCTCGGCGACCAACAGATGTGCGAACAGGAAACCGTCGCCCAAGACATAACCGATGTCACCGGACCAGCCGCTGCTCACGGGCCCGGCGGCGAGGCTCCAGAATTCGCGGCAGCAGGCGTCGAGGGGTGGTGTGCCGACGACGATTCGGCGCGGATCGGCCGCATCGCGTCGGTGGGCGGTGCCAAAGCTGATGTCGGCCAACAACAGGCGCTCGGATGGGGCCGCACCTGCCGACGGTTCGGCATGATAGTGCTGCATTGGCATGGTCTGCTGCCAACGGCGCCTCAGCGCGGGAGCCTGTGTTGCTGAGCGAGCTGCTACGCCGTTCACGGCTTCTCCGCCACACCAAGAACTTCTGTTGGCTCAATCGCGGAGTCGGCGCAGAGCCGGGTTGCGAAGCGTTGCTTTAAGCCAAGGTCGGGTAGCGACCACCAAGGGCTCTCCGTAACGACATCGGCTTCTTCCAGTCGGAAACCCGCCAAGCGCACCAGCTCGACATAGCCAGCCGCGTCGCGCTGGCTTTCCGAGGGATGACGAAAGAGTGCTCGCACCAGGCTCGATTCGATGAAACAGCGGCAGGATTCGGCGACCAGAAGTAGGCCGCCAGGCCGCAGCACACGGCGAATCTCCGCTAACGCCTCGCGCTGCGCTACCATGTGATGCAGAAGTTGGTGGCAGAGCACTAGGTCCACTGCGTGGTCGTCGAGTGGGATGTCTGTGGCGCAGCCCTGAGTCAGGCTGAGTTCGGCGGACAGGGGGGTATCCTCGGACTGTGCGCGGCCGCGTGCGATGAGCTCGGCGTCTATGTCGATGCCCGTGATTCGACTAGGCCGAAAGCCTGTGTCGAGCAGTGCCGCTGCCGTGCCCTGGCCGCAGCCGATGTCCAGGATGTGCGCGCCCGCCTCGACGCGGTCGCCAGCTAGCCTGGCCAGCGTCTCGAGGGATTCGGCCAAGACGTAAGTGCGCCAAATCCGAGTGCTTAGAAACCAACGCCCGAATCGCGTCTCGCGCATCCATTCGATTTCCGCTGGCGGTGGGGCCGTGTCGCTGCGAACAACTAATCGGTTTTCCATTCCCATTGGTTGACCTCTACTAGCTCCTTGGATTGCATCAGGAACCAGGTCACGACGAAGCCAACGGTGAAGCCGCCTTCTTGCTCCACCAAGGGGCTGTCGTCGTAGACGGCGCCCTGCACATTGTCGTAGACCGCATAGAAACTGAGCAGTTTGTTGCGGTCGCGCTGGTAGATGCTCGTACGAAATCGGGTGCCGCCATAGCCGGCATCGGCCACGTAGGCGGGGCGGGTGGCCGTAGCGTCCGCGGGATCGACTTGATAATAATAGCGATTCAATCCACCAGAGCCCCAGATGGCCTCGCCGCTGATAGACCATTTCCACGGGTCGTCGAATAGACTGAGTTTGCGCCGGTAGGATAGGCGCGGGGTCACCGAGTAGCCGACATAATCGACGCCCCGTCCAACGGCGATGGCGGCGCGAATCGGCAGGTCGATGATCACCGACTGCCGCGACTCGGATGCCTTCCAGGCCTTGTAGCGGAGCATCGGGCCGATCTCCAGCAGCGGGTCCAGGTCGTCCATGCCCTCGCGGGCATCGTTGTCGCTGCTGACCGGGACGTTGCCGTAGAGGCTGATATCCAAGCGGAAACGGCTGGACTCGCCGAGAATGCCCTTGATGCCTTCCTCGTCGGCCTGGAAATAGGTGCCGCGGTAGATCGGCATAACGAAAGGATAAGGATAGGTGCCCGCCTGGCCGGCGCCGCGGTAATCCGGTATGTGCAAGGCACCACCGCCGAGACCCAGCTCCCAGGCCGGCAGCTTCTCGGCCATCGCCGGTGGCAGTGCGATCGTCAGGATCGATAGCAACACCCGGCAGCGCGTTATGACCAATGTGCTTCGGAGTCCATTGTTCCTGCTGAGCCATCTGGAGACCGTCGGGCTGGGCTGCCGCGCGGAGATGGCGGGTCGCCAGCGGCGGACCATTCATCGGCCTCTGCCGCATACCGAGGAAAATGGTATCAAAATCTACTGTATTGCAACTAGGGTTTTAACCCTGGCTGCTTTGTCCCCTTGGTTTGGCGCGGTTTCGTCGGAATCCGTCGCGGCAAGGCATTGATCGCGTCTGGTCGGATTGGTGGATGCGTCATCCAACGTCGACATCATATCTGTCGCCATTGCCTTCCCCGGCGTGCATCGGTTCCACGGCCCTCAATGTTTCGCGCGCGAGCATCAAGAGCTGGCGCAGCCAGGATCAGAGCCAGGATCAGCGGCTCAAGCAGAACGAGGCATTGGGTCGCTTACCCTGGGTCCGCGAGCCGGTGCCTGTTCGACATGGCTTCGGAGGGCTGGCGATCCAACCCTAGGCCCCTGGGGTCGGATGTCTCGATTCAAGCTCTGGTGGTATGTCGCTGTAGACCGCCACCCACGGGCACGGCGCCCGCGGGATCTTCGGGCCAGTGGTGTTTCGGATAGCGGCCCCGCATCTCTTTGCGCACCTCGGCATAAGCGCCGCGCCAGAAGCCGGCGAGATCCCCAGTCACCTGGAGTGGGCGTCGCGCGGGGGACAGCAGATGCAGTAGCAGTGGTAGACGGCCGTCGAAGATCGCAGGCGTGTCGCTGGCGCCGAACAATTCCTGCATCGGTGCCGCCAACACCGGCGCCGGACTGTCTCCACTGATCGTGGCGCAATAGTCGATGCGCCGGCGCGTGCCTGCCGGCGTGGTCAGCATCTCTGGGGCCAGCTTGTCGAGGTTGCTTGCCCGCTGCCAGCCGAGGATCTGTTTCAGCACCTGGATCAGGTCCAGTGCGCGGGCGTCGCTGAGTCGGGTTTTGTTGGTGAGCCAGGCGCCGAGCCAGTCCCGGATATGCGCCGCCAGCCAGTCGTTCGATAGGTCCGGCCAATCCGCATCCGGCTGGAGCTGCCGAGCGAGCATTGCGCGGGCCTGGAGTTGTCTGGCGGCCGAGGTCCAGTTAAGGGCCTGCACGATGTCGCGGCCGATCGCCTCGAGCAGCAGTTCCAGCGCGGCGTCGGCGTCGGCGACGGCTTGCGGGCGCGATTCCAGTACGATACTGCCGAGGCGTCGCTCTTTGCGGGCGGAGACGGCCTCGCGTCGGCGGTCCCAGGCGAGCGCATCCACCTCCTGGAGCTGCTCCGTCATCAGCGCGCACAGTTCCGCCTCGCTGACCGGCAGCGCCGCCCGGATGCGATTGTCGCCGCTGGAGGCGTCGAGGTTGGCGACGATGAGGTAGGGT